>NZ_JBMIRP010000051.1:0-59966 GCF_049202975.1 Ureibacillus sp. MALMAid1270
TAGGGGAGTATTAGTGTGAGGGTTTCAGCTCAGCATGACGGCTTTCATTCCCCTCAAGGATTCCTCAGTTTTCTACTAAACCATCCCAACTGATATTTCTATCAGAATTTCAGGTTAACGTGTCGCACTTGCATGGTGATCCGAAACTTTACTATCATCAACAAAAGATTTTGTCGCTTTAATTGGTTTAGATAATATCTTATTTGTTAGGGTACGATATTCTCCGATTCCACAAGCTTTTAATCGTTCTGGTAATGTACTAACAATGTCAGACGATAAATATCTCGAATCAGTACGAGGATAAGTTAACACTTTGTGTGATTCGTATAATTTCTGCATGATATTTAACGTTTCCTTAGCGCTATAACCAAATAATTTATTTGCATCACGTTGCAATTCCGTTAAATCATATAATGCAGGTGAGAATGATTTCTTTGACTTGCGGTCAATCTCAGTCACTTTAACATCATCGGAACCTAGTGACTTAACAATTGAATCAATTTTTTCCTTATTGAAGCTGCGCGTATTACCGTTTGAATCTTGCCATGTTAGCTTCAGTAAATCTGTTTGTACTTCGATTCCATAGTAAGTTTGTGGTTTGAAACTTTTGATTTCATCTTCCCGTGCGGCAATAATGGCCAATGTTGGTGTCTGAACTCTACCACAATTTAATTGGGCATTATATTTTGTAGTTAGGGCTCGAGTTGCATTTAAACCAATATACCAATCAGCTTCACTACGTGCGACAGCCGCATGATAAAGATTTTCGTAATCTTTTCCTGGCTTTAAATCCGCAAAACCGTCCTTTATTGCTTTGTCCGTTACAGAAGAGATCCATAAACGTTTAATCGGTTTATGTACCTTCGCTTTATCGATAATCCAACGGGCAACTAGTTCCCCTTCTCGACCGGCATCTGTTGCAATAATAATATCCTTTACATCACTTCGATTTAGTTGTGCTTTCACTGTATTAAATTGCTTTCCAGACTGTTTGATAACCGTTAACTTTAATCGTTCTGGTAGCATTGGTAAGTCTTCTAAATTCCACTGTTTATATTTCACATCATAACTTTCTGGGTCTGCTAAAGTAACTAAATGACCTAACGCCCAAGTCACGATAAATTGATCGCCTTCTAAAAATCCATTTCCTTTTTTATGACACTTCAGCACGTTCGCAATATCACGTGCTACTGAAGGTTTTTCTGCTATTACAACGCTTTTTGCCATTATTAACATCCTTTCGTAATCCTACATTTTAATATAGCACATATAGGATGACAAATACGAAAAGGTGCCCATTAGAGAAATACCTATACAAAAATCCACCACAAGAAAAGTTGAACTCAAAATCAATTAATCAAAATTCAGATAATCCTACTAATTTGTACACTATCATAAATCTTCTAAACAATATTTAGTCATTTCTATACTTTTGTAGTAAAACTAGGCCCCCATACAACCTTCTATCTTTTATATGAATAAATTAAGTAAGAAGATAGAAAGGAGGTAGCGTGTTGGAGGTAGATGTATTAGCAACACTTATTGACCCGCGATCGTATATTTTAATTCCTGTTTTATATATTATTTGGCTAATCCTTCGACAGACGCCACGCCTTGAACCTTGGACACATGCATGGATCATAATGGGAATCAGTATCATTTCCTGTTTCTTATATTACGGTTTTATCATTCATTCATTTGTTGAAGGTGTTCTCGTTGCTGGTGTAACGATTTTAGTAAAGGATTTAATCCATGTCAGAATAAATTTGAATGGGAAAAAATAAGAAACAATAGCGAAGAAAATTCATGTCAATAAATATGAAAAAGCTGATTTCACACTTAAATGTAGAAATCAGCTTTTTCTATTAGACTAATTCTTTTGCAGTTACTTCGTAGAGAATTTTTCCTAAACGTTTAATGCCCTCTTCAATAATTTCTGGTGAGGAGTTTGTATAGTTTAGTCGCAATGTATTTACGTTCGATTTATTTGTATAGAATGGGTCACCTGGAACAAATGCAACTTTTTCTTCCATTGCTTTATGGAATAAATCAAGAGCAGATAATCCTTCTTCTAACGTTACCCAGATAAACATTCCTCCATCAGGTTTTGTATATTTTACTGTTTTAGGGAAATATTTTTCTATCGCTTCAAGCATTGCACTTGCTTGTGTATGATATAAATCAGTAATTTTAGAAATATGGGTAATTAAATCATTATTCGTTAAATATTCGTGAATAACGATTTGAGAGAAAATATTAGTATGTAAATCAGTTGCTTGTTTCGCCGTATTAACGTGGCTCAGTAGCTCCTTATTTTTCGTAATCATATATCCAATACGAAAACCTGGAGTTACAATTTTTGAAAACGAACCTAATAATACTGAATTCTCTAATCTTCCTGCTCCAATATACGGTAACTTTTCACCATTCCAACGAAGTTCACCATAAGGATCATCTTCGATTAATACGACATCATAATTCTTCACTACTTCATAGATTGCTTCACGGTTTTCAGCTGTATATGTAGTACCAGTTGGATTTTGGAAATTTGGTACAGTATAAATAAATTTAATACTTGGGTTATTTTGTAGTGTTTGAGCTAATTGTTCTACATTGAGCCCCTCTTCAGATAACTCAACAGGGTAGAAGGTTGGTTCTGTTAAACTGAAGGCTTGTAAAGCACCTAAGTAACCCGGTTCCTCTACAACGATTCCCTCTCCTTTATTAATAAGAACTTGTGAAATCATTTCCAATGCCTGTTGTGAGCCTGTTGTTATTAAAATATCTTCGGGTTCAATCGTTAATCCAAAATTATTATTATATTTGTCAGCGATATATTGTCGAAGTGGTAAATAACCTTCTGTTGTTGAATACTGGAACATTTTTGGACCATGAGCTTCAATAGCTTTATTAATCGTTTCTTGCAGCGCATTAATTGGAAACGAAATCGGATTAGGTAATCCCCCTGCAAATGATATAACATCCTCTGCACTTGTGACCTTTAAAATATTGCGAATAAATGAGGACGGTGTGTTTAAAATTCTTTGTGAGTACATCATTACTTTTCCCTCTTTTGCCTAGTGTTCGCTGAAAGGAACTTGACATCCGAATCAGTGTTATATGATTTTATCAGACTATTTAAAAAACTTCAAAACAATATTTAGTCGTTTTAACGAAAACCATGTATTTTTTTGCTTTTCACTTTATGCTCTAAGTATTAATCTGCTCGTCCGATATGACTTCATTCCGTGTTAAGCCGATTTTCTGCTATCTTTTGTCTTTAACCTATAAAATAATAAAAAAGTCCAATTGAATGTAACCACTCAACTGGACGATAATTTTTATTTTGCTGTTAATTCACTTTCTTTAAACCACTTCTTAAATAGCTTACCATCTGTTGCCTCATACTCTACCATGTAAGCAATCGTTTTTTCAGCGGTATCTATTTCTCCTTCAGCACCAAGCATTCCTTCTTCCTGATCTGACTCAATAATGACTTCAGAACCTGGTACTAACATTTGCTCATCTATTCCTTGCAACTCTTCGTGAACGATCCATTTATGATTTTCCTCCCGATGGTCACCATGGGTAGGTGTATAGGATACAGAATAAACAATTGTGTCATATGCACCTACCACTGTTCCTTCTGCACCTTTCATTCCTTCTTCATGCTCTGCATTAATGATTACTTGATCGCCTACTTTAAATTTAGGGTTTACTGCTTCTTTAATTCCTTCTGGAATTTCAGAAGGTGTTCCATCACTTGTTATTTCATCAGACGCTAATGGATTTGTCTCATCCTCTCCATCTGTAACAACATCTGCTCCTAATTGCTCTGTAGTATTATTGTTATCTATATTACCGTCACTCGCATTATCCGCTCCACATGCAGTAAGTACAGTTATGAATAGAAATGTAATAACTGCTAAAATGAACCTAATTCCCATTTTCATCCTCCTAAACTATAGTTAAATAATTCTTTTGATAGTTAAAGGATTGAACAATCATGCACTTTCTATGCATATGGATTGATTTCATTTTTAGGAATCATCACAACCGACTTTTTTTAAAATAAAATGATGAGCATCTCAACAAGATACTCATCTTTTCAAATGATTTATTTATCTAGTTTTACTCTTTGTAGACGTAATGCGTTTAATACTACTGAAACGGAACTAAATGCCATAGCTGCTCCAGCAACCCATGGAGCGAGGAATCCTGCTGCTGCAATTGGAATACCTAATATATTATATCCAAATGCCCAGAATAAGTTTTGTTTAATATTACGTATTGTTTTGTGACTCATAATAATAGCATCTGCAATACCGTTTAAATCGCCACGGATTAAAGTAATATCAGCAGCTTCCATTGCGACATCGGTTCCAGTACCAATTGCCATCCCAATATCAGCAATTGCTAGTGCAGGAGCATCATTGATTCCGTCACCAACCATAGCTACTTTTTTACCTTGTTCTTGAAGCTTTTTCACTTCATCTGCTTTACCTTCTGGAAGTACTTCAGCAATGACATGTTTTATACCCACCTCAGCACCAATTGCATTGGCCGTACGAGTATTATCACCTGTCATCATGATGACTTCTATTCCCATATCTTGAAGACGTCTAATAGCTCGTTTTGAAGTTTCTTTCACTGTGTCTGCCACAGCTACTAATCCCGCATATTGTTGATTAATACTTGCTAACATCGCAGTTTTTCCGCCAGCTTCAAGTTCTTCCATTACACTTAAAACATTTGATATATCGATATTGTTTTGAATCATTAATCGGCGTGTACCAACAAGGATTTCTTTATTATTTACAATTGCTTTTACACCAAACCCGGGAATTGCTTCAAAACTTTGTACTTCTTGAAGCTGAATCCCTCTTTCAACGATTCCTTTAACAATCGCTTCAGCAAGTGGATGTTCAGATTGCTTTTCAGTAGATCCGATTAATGAGAGGAATTCCTTTTCATCCATCCCATTTGCAACTAAAATATCAGTCAAAACAGGTTTACCGTTTGTTATTGTACCTGTTTTATCGACTACAACAGTGTTAATGTGGTGCGTCTGCTCAAGATGTTCTCCACCTTTAAAGAGAATTCCCAATTCTGCAGAACGACCTGAACCTGCCATGATGGATGTTGGTGTAGCAAGACCTAATGCACACGGACAAGCAATTACTAATACTGCGATTAAAGCTTCTAAAGCTGGTGTAAAATTGCCTGGCAAAACAAAGGTAATCCAAACAATAAATGTAATTATTGCTATTCCAATAACAATCGGAACGAAGATTCCTGAAATTTTGTCTGCAAGTCGTTGAATTGGCGCTTTCGAACCTTGAGCCTCTTCAACAACTTTAATAATTTGTGCTAAAGCAGTGTCTCGGCCAACTTTTGTTGCTTTCATCTTAATAAATCCATTTTTATTAATCGTTGAGCCATATAAAGATGAGCCGATTTCTTTATCTACTGGGATACTTTCCCCCGTTAGCATAGATTCATCTACAGCGGTATTACCTTCTATCACTTCCCCGTCAACTGGGATTTTTTCACCTGGTTTTACTAAAATCGTATCTCCGATGACTACTTCTTCTAATGGAATTTCTAATTCTTCACCATTTCTTTCCACAACTGCAGTTTTCGCTTGTAATCCCATTAACTTCTTAATTGCCTCAGATGAACGTCCTTTTGCTCTAGCTTCAAATAATTTACCTAATAAGATTAAAGTTATTAAAACCGCACTCGTTTCAAAATAAAGATCTGGTGGATGGCCATGACCATAAGTAATAATTGCCTGATATAGACTGTAAAAATAAGCGGCAGAAGTACCCATCACAACTAATACATCCATATTGGCGCTACCATTTCGTAATGCTTTATAGGCACTTACATAAAATGACCAACCAATGATAAATTGTACAGGTGTAGCAAAAGCCAATTGTACCAATGGATTCATTAAAAAATCAGGTACATACATAAAAGATGTAATTGAAAAATGACCTACCATTGTATAAAGCAGTGGTAATGATAAAATAGCGGAGATAATGAATTTTCTTGTTTGTCTTTTAATCGCTAATTCACGATGGTCAATCTCGTCTTTGTTATCTTCTTTAATATGTGCACCGTAACCTAACTTTTCAACTCGAGAAGTAATATCTGCTAATGTTACTTTTGAAGGATTGAATTCAACTACAGCGTTTTCAAGGGCAAGATTGACACTAGCCATTGAAACACCCTCCAATTTATTCAAACCTTTTTCAATTCTAGTGGCACAAGCTGCACATGTCATACCTGTAATAGTAAATTCCTTTTTCTCTTTGACAACACCATAACCAAGATCAACAATTTTCTTTTCAAATTCTTGTTCAGAAACTTTGTTTGGATCATATTTAATAACAGACTTTTCCAGTGCCAGATTGACATTTGCTTCTGCCACACCTTCTAATTTGTTAAGTCCTTTTTCAATACGATTCGCACAAGCAGCACAAGTCATACCTGTAATTTGTAGACTCGTTTCTTTTATCGTATTGTTTTCATTGAGTCCCGAACTCATATACGTTCACCTCATTTGTTTTCGTGCATTACTTGTAGCAGAAATATACTACATGGGGGTATATTTCAAAGAGATAAATAGAGTGCTTTTTGGAGCACTCTTATCAAGTCTCATTTATACTACATTAATACACAATTATTCAACATCATAACCTTGATCATCAATTGTTTCTTTAATTTGTTCAAGGGATACTTTTTCATTATCGAAAGATACATCAACCTGACCAGCTTCTAATTTAACTTTTACTTCTTCTACACCAGCTAGTGCACCAACACTTCCCTCAACAGCTTTTACACAATGGCCACATGACATTCCTTTTACATTCAAAGTTACGCTTTCCATAGTAACATTCTCCTTTTTATTAAGTGTTTTATATACTCTATAGGGGTATAAATTCCCGAAAAAATTTAATGTTATTCTTCTACAAAATAACCTTTATTTTGGATTGCAGTTCGAATTTGATCTACAGTTACTTGTGATTCATTAAAAGAAACTTCTACTTTGCCAGTTTCTAATTCGACATTAACATTTTCTACACCATCAAGGGCTACTAAACCATTTTCTACAGATTTCTTGCACCCTCCACATGTCATTCCCTTAACTTGTAATGCTACTACCTCACTCATCACTATACCCTCCTATTTTTTCATAAGTTTTTGAATCGTTACGACTAACTCATCCAGTACTGCTTCATCACCTTCAGATAAGCGGTCTACTACACATCCTTTTAGATGCCATTGTAATAATACTTTCGCAACGCTATTTAAAGCTGATTGAGTTGCGGCTAATTGTGTAATTATATCATCGCAATATACATCACGTTCAACCATCCCTTTGATTCCTCGAATTTGACCTTCAATTCGATTTAATCTGTTTTCTAAATCCTTTTTAATGTGATCGGGATGATGACTTTTTCGGTTTGAAGATTCAGTGTGACAATGTTTTTCTGTGTTATTGTCCAGAGTAATCAACCTCCAATTCTTAACTACATCATATGATACCCCATTAGGGTATGTCAACTCAAAAAAGTTTATATTTTTAAAGCAATTAAATAGATGTTCAATGATCTTCTTCAAGTCTTCGTTGAACATCTTTAAAATTGTTTATTTAATCATTACAACATGAACCATCTTCATTTAGATGTCCAGATCGGTTAATCTTCGTTTCTAAATAATTTCGGTTATATTCAGAAACATCACCCCAAATAGGTTTTCTTCCTGAAAGTTCAAGTCCTGCTTCTTTTAAAGCTTCTACTTTTTTTGGATTATTCGTTACTAATGAAACAGGTTTAGAACGTAATGCTTTTAGTACATGGATTGCATCATTATAATTTCTAGAATCATTCACAAAACCTAGTGCATAATTGGCATCCACTGTATCATATCCGTTTTCTTGGAGTATGTATGCCATTGCCTTACTAAATAGTCCAATCCCTCTTCCTTCATGATTGGCTAAATAGAAAAGTGCACCAGTTCCATGTTCCACAATTAATTTCATCGATTCTTTTAATTGATACCCACAGTCGCAGCGTTTACTTCCAAAAATATCCCCAGTATGACAAATTGAATGCATTCTTATTAGAGCATCATCTCCATGCTCAAAGTCACCGTAGACGAGTACACTCGATTGCTGCATTTCAGCCAAATTCAAATCTGTTAGCTTTTCTATTACCTTTTCAAAGTCATCCGTGACTTCCTTACAATTTAACCAGCAATACCATTGAAACTTAACTGTTTCTCCGTATAACTTGACTGGTAAGTTGACTGGACCAACTAAATAGATGCCGCCCTCATTCGTTCGAATTAATGTAATTTTTTTCTCTAATAGTGACAGGACTTTTTGATCTAATTTGGTGTTTTTCAATGAATATTCCTCCTTCACTTTAGTTTGGTTCGTACTACTCATTTTATGTTTCATTGTCAATCGATGAAACAAAGAAAAAGGAATGTGGTAGCACTATTATTTAATTCATAATAACAAGAACGCATTAAATTATTTATTAATACAATAGAATATGTTTTCGAGTTAACAATTGGGGTGTTGATAATGGGAGCGATTACCGGAAAAGAATTGATTAACAGAGTCAATCAACTTAATCCTGAAATTTGGTTTGACGGAAATAGAGTCGAAGGACTACTTTCTGAACACCGCGCATTTAAAGGAATCATTCAGTCAAAGGCAGATCTATATGATTTACAACATGATCCACAGTTAAAAGATGAGATGACTTTTCCTTCGCCACTTACTGGTGAAGCAGTTGGACTTTCTTTTCTACAACCAAAAACAAAAGAAGATTTAAAGAAAAGACGAAAAATGATGGAACATTGGGCGAGACTTTCTTTTGGTTTGATGGGAAGAACTCCAGACTATTTGAATTCTGTTTTAATGAGTTTTGCATCATGTGCTGGGCATTTAGAAGGTAAAGAAAACTGCTTTCCAAACAACTTAAGAACCTTTTTTGAGTATGCAAGAGAAAATGATTTATCTTTTACCCATACTTTCATCAGTCCTCAAGTGAATCGTTCTCAAGTCTATATTGAAAATTCACCGGAACCAATTGCTGCAAAAGTAGTTGATGAAAATGAACAAGGTATCATCGTAAAAGGTGCTCGTCTATTAGCTACTCAAGGTGGATTAACCGATGAAGTTTTAGTATTTAGTATTGGTCGATTCCTTTTTAATGAGGATGAAGCTTTTGCATTCTCGATACCTTCCAACACAAAAGGGTTAAAGTTTATTTGTAGGGATTCATTTATTGGCGGAGAGTCGCATTTTGATCACCCACTAAGTTCCCGATATGAAGAAATGGATTCTATCGTAGTATTTGATAATGTATTAGTTCCCTGGAATCGAGTGTTTTATTATAACAATGGTGAAGTAGCTGAAGAATTTGTGTTCCAAAGTGCCTTTCATCATTACGCAAAACACCAAGTCCTTACTAGGCAAATAATAAAAACTGAATTTATTTTAGGGATTGCTGAACTTTTAATCGACACAATTAATATTAGTGAATATCAGCACGTACAAGAAAAAGTCTCTGAAATAATTATCGGTTTAGAAACAATGAAAGCATTGTTAGAAAAAGCAGAAAATGACGCAACATTAGATGAATGGGGTTTTATGCGTCCGAGTATTGTGCCTCTTAAAGTGGCAAGTAATGTTTTCCCTAAGATTTATCCGCGCTTTACGGAAATTATTCAACTACTTAGTGCAAGTGGAATCATTACATTACCTACTGAAAGAGCATTTCGGTCTGAGATTGTTAAAGATTTAAACTTATATCTTCAAGGTGCAAATAAGTCAGCTGAAGAACGTGTTAAGCTTTTTCGTTTAGCTTGGGATTTAACAATGAGTTCTTTTGGTACACGACAAACACAATATGAACGATACTTTTTCGGAGATCCTATTCGTGTTGCAAATGATTTATATAAGACCTATCCAAAAGTAGATTATGTAAATAAAGTAAATGAGTTTCTAAAAAAATAAACTGTTATAAATGTAAAAAGGACTTCTAGAAGCTTTCGGTTTCTAAAAGTCCTTTAATTTTTATATTAATTGAAGAGTTGTAATACAAGTGCCATCATTTTCAAAGGTTGAAAATGTTGAGTTAACTTTCTTACCTTCATGCTCAATTGTAATTTCATATGTTTGATTACGTGGTAACCATAAATCAATAAATCCATTTTCTAAAGTTTGCATTTTTTTATCTACAATAACATTACCTTCAGTATCAGTGATTTTAATATCAAACTCTTTATTGACCATTTCCCCTTGGCAACCAGTTAAACTATGGTTTGTACATGGATGGGTTTTATTGATATAAGGTGCGATGGAAACAAAAAATTCATCCTCTGGAAGATCGATTATCTCTTCTTTCCCATTACTATCTGTTGTGATTAACTGTGTAGAAGTAATCGAAGCATTCACATCTTTTATTTTACGAAGACTGTAGTCATTAACTAATTCTTTAATATCTTCATTATTATCTACTGTAGTAGTTTCGACATTATTTGAATTTTCACTATTACATGCAAATAATGTTGTCGCTGCAAGTAAAGTAATAGCTAATAGTTTTAATTTCATCTTATAATCACCTATCCCTTCGTCAAAAGTATATCATTCAAAAGTTTTTAATCTATTCCCCTATCCAAGTTGTCACAATAATTTCAAATATTTGTTAAGGTAAATAAATACGGAACAAAAAAATCCTTTTCATGATCAATCTGACCAATGAAAAGGACTTTTTATACACACTTTATTACTGCATTACATAATTTTTCTATACAAAAATTTCGCTTCAAAAAAGGACTTTTTATACAATTCCTTAGTTACGAATTGTTTTTAATGCTGTTGCCCAAGGAATAACTTGGTCTAACATATCGTTAACTGATTGAACTTGGTGTTCAGATGGTTTGAACTCATTACCATTTACAAAGTCAGTGAATAAAGATAATGCTGGGTGTACACGTACGTCAGCAACTAATAATTCACCTAAAATTCCACGTAAGTGTTCTGCAGCACGAGCTCCACCTACTGAACCGTAAGATACGATACCTGCAGCTTTGTTGTTCCACTCTTCACGAAGTAAGTCTAATGCGTTTTTAAGAGCACCAGTAATTGAGTGATTGTATTCTTGAGTGATGAAAACGAAACCGTCTTGTTTTGCAACTGCTTGAGACCAAGCTGCGATACCTGAAGTATCTCCACCAGTTTCACCTAAGAATGGTAATTTGAAATCAGCGATATCAATGATTTCGTATTCTGCATCTCCGCGTTTGTCAGCGATTTCTTTAACCCATGCACCAACTTGTGGACTTACGCGTCCTTCACGTGTTGAACCTAAAATAATACCGATTTTAACCAATTTATGTTCCTCCTAATGTTGTCGTATTTGTGAGCACTGTTTTGGTAAGAAACAGTTAATTTGAATTCCGATATATTTAATTCTAATATATTGAATTCGAGATAATAGTATCATCTTGTCCAAATTAGGTCAATAATTTTGATTTCACCCATTTTCACTTTTTCATAACATAATTCATAAACTTTAAATATGTGGTTTTGGTTATTAACAAATAACTTTTGACTTCTCAATAAAGGAAGCTTACTATTTTCCTAAAAGAGGGAATGTTACTTATTATTAGTGTGTACAATCGAGGTGTAGATAAATGTTGGATTTCTTTTATGACTTAAATTTAATACAACAAGTTATTCTAGCTACACTCTTTACTTGGGGTATGACAGCTTTAGGTGCTTCGTTAGTTTTTACAACTAAAAAATTCAACCAAAAATATTTGGATTTTATGCTTGGATTTGCTGGTGGAGTTATGATTGCCGCAAGCTTTTGGTCTCTTTTATCCCCTGCCCTTGAGATGGCAGAAGGTGGTAGATTTCCTGCCTGGGTACCTGTAGCAATTGGTTTCTTATTAGGTGGTATGTTCTTATTTTCGGTTGATAAATTGTTACCACACCTTCATCCAAATACACCCATGAAACGTGCGGAAGGCATTTTACCGAAAAAAAGAAAGCGAAGTACACTACTTGTTCTTGCTATTACGCTACATAATATTCCTGAAGGGTTAGCCATAGGGGTATCCTTTGGAGCAGTTGCCATTGGTTCTCCATCTGCCTCACTAGCAGGAGCGCTAGCATTGGCAATTGGTATTGGCATTCAAAATATTCCAGAAGGTGTCGCTGTATCCATGCCATTATTACGCGATGGAATGTCGAAAAGGAAAAGTTTTATGTTCGGTCAATTTTCTGGAATGGTCGAACCTATCTCGGCTATCATAGGATTTTTAGCGGTAGCCTTTATTGCTCCATTATTACCTTTTGCATTAGCGTTTGCGGCTGGAGCAATGATCTTCGTTGTTGCAGAAGAAGTAATCCCTAGTTCACAAGAAAACGGCAACCAAGATCTTGCAGTTATTAGTTTAATGCTTGGTTTTACGATAATGATGATTTTAGATGTTGCTTTAGGATAATAAAATAATAATAGGGGTGTATAAAAATGGTTTCATTTTATACACCCCTTAATCTTTAATTTTTAGTACCCTGTTTAGTAAAGAAATTTACCGTCTCTATATCTGTTGATGTAGGATAGTAAAACTGTTCTTTGTACTCCTCATGACCTTTCCCTGTAATACAAACCCAGTCTCCCTCTTCTACCTTTTCCAACACTTGTTTAATTGCTAAAGTACGATCTAATTCTACTTTGTCATGTAAATCATAAAGGGTTTGCTCCATGGACTCTTTTGGAATACCGTTTAAATCATCCAAAGTTAAGAGTGTCACATCACAAAGATCCTTGGATATTTCCAACATTGGCTGCCTTTTTCTTTGATCTCGATTTCCCCTAAAGCCAAAGATATGAAATATACGTTTCGCTCCTTGTTCTCTAATTGTTTGCAAACAATGTGAAAATGCACCTTGAGTATGGGCATAATCTATAACAATTTTTGCTCCTTTCGGATGTGAAACCATTTCAAATCTACCTGGAACGCCAGAAAATTCACTTAGCGATTGGAGTATTTTCTTAGTTGGAATTGCTAATTGTTGTGCAGTTAATAAAGCCATACAAGCATTAAAAATATTATGTTTTCCTAGTATTTTTAAATGAAGCACTTCTTCCTGATTACGGTTAAAACTTAATATAGCGGAACTTGATGTGTGCTCAGTTAATTTAACATCTTTGCCCAACTGTACTATTTGTTTACCATTTGCAATAAGTTGTTCAGATAAATTCTTTCCCCAGCTATCTAGTACATTAATAATGGCTTTTCCTGTCGGTTTTAATTGCTGAAAAAGAAGAGTTTTAACATTAAAATATTCTTCCATATCTCGATGATAATCAAGATGATCATGATCTAAGTTGGTAAATAAACAATAATCAAATTCAATTCCTTCAATCCTGTATTGAGAAATTCCATGTGATGATACTTCGATAATAATAAAATCATCATTGGATCTTGCCATATTTTTCTGTAACTCAAGGGAGTCAGGAGTTGTATTAATAGAGGCTTTGACTTTTCCATTAACTTCATTACAGATTGAGCTAAATATTGTACACTTGTACCCTGCATCCTCGAGTATCTTCTTCAACATAAATGATGTGGTTGTTTTACCATTAGTCCCAGTTATACCAATCACTGTTTTCTTTTTTGATGGATGACCATAAAATTGACAAGCAATGTTTGCAAGAACTTTCCTACTATTTTCGACTTGGATGTATGGGATAGATAATTCCCTATTTTCAACCATCCCTTCCACATACTTTTCGTCCTCTAAACTTTGTATAGCTAATTCTTCAATGTCCTTTTCACCAATAATGGCAGTTGCTCCATTACGAATTGCTTCTTCAATATAATCATGTCCATCAGCAGTTGCTCCTGCTATAGCAACGAAAAGTGTATTTGGCATTACCTTTTTTGAATTAATCGATATATCTTCAATTTTTAGATAATGTAGAGCATGATTGATTTTCTTTATTGGTTCTAATAAATTCGCTAAATTCACTTTAGTGTTCACTCCTACGATGCAATCAAAAATTAATCGAACCTCACTATTAAATCTGAGTATCGATTAAAAAAGGCATAGTTGTACATTTTCCTACTCATTCTTTCCAAGATAGTGCATACTTTTTCAGATACTTTTAGTGTTATAAAAAAGTTTTTAAAAATACGTCCTTTTTCACCTGTTGTATGGTAAGATAAATTTTATTTTTAACATGATCGAACAATTTTAAGAAAGAGGAAAACCATGTCAGATACAATTCAAAAGCCTAAGGAAAAACTAAGTTTATTTTCTTTAACTTGGCCAATTTTCTTAGAGATTTTCTTATTTATGTTAATGGGTGTTGCGGACACATTCATGCTTGCATCGGTTTCAGACGATGCGGTATCGGGTGTGGGAACTGCCAACCAGTATATACAAATTGCTATTTTGATTTTAGGGGTTGTAGGGAATGGGGCTTCCATTGTCGTATCCCAATATCTAGGATCTAGACAATTTCTAGAAGCTACAAAAATATCTGCACTAGCGGTTACACTTAACCTTTGTGTTGGTTTCATTATTTCAGTTGTGTTTATATTATCGTCACATCAATTAATGACGATGATGAACTTGCAAGGTGATGTTCTTGAATATGCATGGCACTATTTAATTATCGTTGGGGGATGTATTTTCTTACAAGCCATCATGACGTCGCTTGCTGCAATAATCCGTGTTCACGGATGGACGAAACAAACAATGTATGTATCACTTGGCATGAACATTATTCACGTAGTAGGTAACTACATTTTAATATTCGGTAATTTCGGTGCTCCTGAACTTGGTGTTCAAGGTGCGGCAATTTCAACTGTAATTAGTCGCTTCCTTGCAGTATTTGTCTTTATGTGGCTATTCTATCAAGTGTTAGAAGTGAAGGTGAAGCTCCGCACTTTCTTTACTTTCTCGAAAGATTATGTACGAAAAATTTTATCCATTGGTATTCCAAGTGCATTGGAACAAATTTTGTATCAAATCTGTCAAATAGTGTTCTTATATTATGTAACTTATTTAGGAGCGGAATACATTGCTGCTCGACAATATGCCGTAAACATTTCAATGTTTACTTACTTATTTGCGATGGCTATCGGTATGGGGACTGCCATTATTGTCGGCCGTTATGTAGGTGCAGGCAATCAAGATGCCGCATATAAACAGCTTATGGCAAGTGTTCGTGCTGCCATGATATTTACCCTTGTAATGGTAGCCATTGTAATGGTGTTTAGAGAGCCGTTAATGGATGTATTTACTGATAATCCTAAGGTTATTGAAATAGGTGTTTCAGTCCTTTTATTAAGTATTTTGCTTGAAACTGGACGTACGATGAACATCACGATTATCAATACGCTTCGTGCTACAGGAGATGCCCGTTTCCCTGTAATAATCGGATTTTTTTCAATGATTTGTATGAGCTTACCTCTTGGCTATTTACTTGTCTTCGTCTTTGATATGGGATTAGTTGGTGTTTGGCTAGCGATTGCAGCAGATGAATGGTGCCGCGCAATCATCGTGTTCTTTAGATGGAAGAGTCGAAAATGGGAGCGTTATGCACTAGTTACTCCTAAGGCTGAGGAAGAGATAGCAAGTTAACTAGTTAATAAAGAATGTGAGGCGATTTAGGTTAGATTTCTGGCCTAGATTGCCTCTTGTTTTCTGTTTTGGGATATTTTGTGGGGGACTAAGGCAAAATGTCTCGTTTTCGCTGGTTTTGAGACTTTTGTTTGTGGTTCCCTTGACGAAATGTCTCATTTCCTTCGGTTCTGAGACATTTCACTGGGGATTCTTGACCAAAATGTCTCATTTCCCCCAGTTTCGAGACATTTCACTGGGGATTCTTGACCAAAATGTCTCATTTCTTCCGGTTTTGAGACATTTCACTGGGGATTCTTGGCCAAAATGTCTCATTTCTTCCGGTTTTGAGACATTTCACCTGCGTTCCCTTCCCAAAATGTCTCATATTCATCGGCATGGAGATATTTCAGCTAGTGACCCAAGTCGCACATAAATTCACGAAACCCGCACATATCGTGGGAAAACTCGCACATAAACCGGCGAAACCCGCACGTATCGCATAATCTCCTCTCCCAAATGTCTCGAATTCGCCAGCTTTGAGACATTTTACAGAACTTCCCCCTGCGACATGTTCATAAAATCCCCGTTTCAACTCTACTAACTAAAACAAAAACCCTTTAAACCATTGCAACGGTTTAAAGGGTTATAATTCTTTATTTTCCTCATGTTCAATACTGCTTACTTCGACTGTTGCGGGTTGTTTGATCGTATTTTTAAGTTTTTGAAAGTACGATACGGCCTGTTGATATAGTTTCTCCATTCTCTCTTCTAAAAAATTCGTACGCTCAAACAAAATAAACCGCACATGATCGATCTGGTGAACAATCTTATCAATAATCCCTTCTTGACCATCAACTCTGTTCACTACTTCTTGTTGAGTCTCTTCAAGTTTTGTCACTTTATCAGCTATTTCATTTTGCAGGACTATTTGTTCATCAATCCTAGTTAATATTAGATCATTTGAAACATTAACATGCTGCATCTGATCTATTACTTCATTTCTAAAAGAAGTGATTAATTCTAATTGTTGATTAATCAGCATTTTTGCTTCATCTAATCGACTCAATTGGTTAAATAATTCTCGTTGCGATGTAGACAAGTTTTGGAGTTGCGTAAGCACTTCTTTATTTTGTTGTTGATCAACTTGAATCATTTCTTGCAGACCATCTTGTTTATTTTCTAGCCTTTGTAACCATGATACAAATTGTTTCTCCACTTTTTCGTGTTGTTGATGGAGGCGTTTTAGTTCTAACACTCTATGCTCCAATTCTCTCCATTGCCTATTTTGTTGCAGCTGATATTTATCCTGATTTTTATTTATATCTTCGATTGCCTTTTTTATGTTCTTATTAGAGGCTTTTTGATCTTTCACAAATTCAGTAAATGCATTAATACAATATTCAACTTGATTTGGCTCAATTAATGCCCCTTTGTTTTTATACACTTCTGGGTGCTGTTTTTTGTTGATAAACAATCCCATTTCAAACACCCCCTGTTTCTCTTTCTATACTATGCAGTATGTCTGGGAATGGGCACACCAGAAAGCTAAATCATATTTACAGATAAAAAAAGAGCACCACACAATTGTGCATGCTCTATAAATTAATGATTATCAACAGGTTGTTTTGGTAACGTATTACTAAGTTTGCAATATTGAACGAATACTCTCGCTAATTCCCGTAGTCGATTTTGAATATCTTCATCAATAATTTGATCATTCTCATCAAAATGAGATGTATGCAAATAAACATAATTTGGCGTAACTAAACTGCGGAAATAATCAAGTATTGGTTTGAATTGGTTTTCTACAACTAGATGATGCTGATATGTGCCACCTGTCGCCACAATGGATGCAGGTTTATAACGCATTGCTTTAGGTGATATCATATCTAGTGCATTCTTTAGTACACCAGGAATGGATGCTTGGTAAATTGGCGTTGCAAAAACATATCCATCCGCCTCTTCTATTTTTTGAATCATCATTTGCATATCTTCATTAAGTGGAGATCCATCTAATATCTGGTGCTTCAATTTTGAAAAGTATAATATTTCAAGTTGTAGTTCATGATCATATTCTTTTATATATTGTTCGACTTGTCGTAGTGTTGCACCTGTTTTCGTACCAAATACTGTGCCATCTACAAGTAGAATCTTCATGTTGCATATCCTCCATCATCTCTTCTATTCCATTTTGTTATTTTAACAGATGCAACAAGAGAGTCATAGGAAACAGATTTGATTAGAAAAATAATTCAGTCTTTTGTCTGAGATTTTGTGTTACTTGCCTTCTCTATTGCCTTATCAATTTTTTGTGCTGGTGATGTTAGACTAACGATAGTTGAGCCTGCTTCAATAAAATTCTTATTTCCATTGGTAAAAAAGTGGATATTATTTTCAGTATCTACTGAAAATAGTTGAATTGTTTCATGTATATTATCTTCTTCAAATTGTTCAAATGTATATTGTTCGGTTAGAACAGTTTTACGAATCATATAACCTTTTTCAACATGTCGGTTTAATGTATGAATATCGTATTCAGATTGAAATAGCCTTTTCCCACGATTCTATTCATTGCATGAACTTGTTTCCACTATTAGAATGACTCTTCCAATTTTGTAGATATGGTTAAGATGGAATTTTTCATTGATATCACTTATATTTTTCATTTTTTCCTGAGTAATCGCATACATTTTTTTAAATCTAATACTAATCTATTTTGATAATTTACTATTTTCTACTCATACTCTAGCGTTTTTAACCATAACTTAGTATGGATTGGAAAGGATGGGATTCTCTTGAACAATGAATTAGTGAGTATAAAAGAAAAAAAGAAAATTGCTTTTATTGTAGAACATAGCCAAACGAAAGGTCTTTATCCTCTTGAACGAGTTGCAACAATGGCAAAATTATTAGAAAAAGAAGAATCCATTTGGATATTCTTAAAATCAGCTAGTAACGAAGCAGTTCAAATTTTTGCAAATGAGCAAATTTCGCCTATATTATTTAATCACTATAATGAATTAACGAAGCATATTCGCAATCTTCAACCTGATTTGATTGTTCAAGATGGAAAAGATACTTTAATCGAGCATGTTGAGCAATTAAAACCTTATTGTAAGACACTCGTACATTTTGATGACTTTGGTGATGGTGCACAGTTTGCTGATTGCAATATCGTTGCTCTATTTGAAGAAACGAAGGAAAATGCTGCTCAGAATATACTTGCAGGACCTTATGCATTTGCAATTACAGATACAATTCGCCAAATCGCAGAGTCTCGTGCTTCAAACGAACTGTCTAGTCCCCCTCATATCGTCGTAGCTTATGAAGATGGGGATGAAAACAATTTAACTTATAGAACATTACGTCATTTAACTCAATTAAACATTCCGTTAAAAATAACGGTTGCTATCGATCGTGAATATAAACATTCCGTTGAAGATTTACAAATGATGGTGCTAACTCGTCGAAATACAAAAATCTTCAAACATGAAAGAGCACTTGAACAGTCATTAACAGAAGCGGATATTGTCATTTGTAATGCAAGTTACACCCCTTACAAAGTTGCAGCTGTAGGTGTTCCTTGTATCACAGCCGCTCAAAATGAAGTAGAATTGAACAATGCTTTCCCAAGAGAGCATCATGGTTTCATTCATTTAGGTTTAGGTAGAAAAATGAAGCAATCTAATATACAAAATGCTGTAATGGAATTGCTATTGCATGAGGCAAGAAGAGAGCGTGCAGTACGAAAACAATTAGAACTAGAAATCATTGAAAATAATGAAGTATTAAAAAGTCTGTTATTAGACTTCGCTTATGAACGTCATAATATGGTGTCATTATAATCTTTTATTTTATCTCAACCGATTATCTGATGAATCTAATAACATCAAACTTTAAGCTCTGTGTGAGAAAATCCTCATACAGAGCTTTTATAATATAAATTATTTGAATCAAACAATCAGCAAGAAGAATTTGACTAATGAAATCCCCTCCCCTCCTATGTTACAATGATGGATGAGAATTTTTCGTGGAAATGAATTAGTGGAATTTGATAAAAGGAGCAGTCCAAATGCTTACTAAAAAAGAACTAGAACAACAAATTGCTGAATTGAAAATGGACTACATCAATTTACAAGGTGATATGGAAAAGCTTGAACAAACAGGTCATGCTGGTTCTGTTGCACAAGCACAAGAGCGCCTTGAAAAAATGGAAAAGCAACTTGCTGAACTGAATAAACAGCTCGCGGCGTTGTCATAACCCGCGTTTTTTTATGGACTTTATTAAAAATTAATCAATTTTGAGATATATACTAAATTTTGGAGGAACTAGATATGGCAATATTAACAGTTGAAAACTTAGGCCATTCCTTTGGGGATCGTACCCTATTTAAAGATGTTTCATTTCGTCTTGTTGAAGGCGATCATATTGGATTAGTTGGTGCAAATGGTGTTGGGAAATCTACTTTAATGAGAATCATTACAGGTCAATCGATTCATGACACAGGGAAAGTTGAATGGTTACCAGGTACTCATTATGGTTATTTAGATCAACACACTGTACTAACTGCTGGTCGCTCAATGCGCGATGTTTTACGTGATGCTTTCCTTCCCCTATATAAAAAAGAAGAAGAATTAAATGAAATCACTTCTAAAATGGGAGAAGCAACACCAGAAGAGTTGGAAACATTATTAGAACAAATGGCTGACATACAAGATGCTTTAGATGCTGGGGATTTTTATACATTAGATATTAAAATTGAAGAAGTTGCTCGCGGGTTAGGTTTAGACGCAATTGGCCTTGAACGTGATGTTGCGGCACTATCGGGTGGTCAACGTACGAAAGTACTTCTAGCTAAATTATTACTAGAAAAACCGAAAGTGTTATTACTAGATGAGCCTACGAACTATTTAGATGAAGAACACATTACTTGGCTTTCAAACTACTTGAAAAACTATCCTCATGCATTTTTATTAATTTCGCATGATACGGAATTTATGAATGATGTCGTTGATGTAATTTTCCATTTAGAGTTTGCAAAAATGACTCGCTATACTGCAACTTATGAAAAGTTTTTAGAATTAGCTGAGATTAATAAACGTCAACATATTGATGCGTACGAAAAGCAACAAGAGTTTATTAAAAAACAAGAGGAATTCATCGCAAAAAACAAAGCACGTTATTCAACAACAGGTCGTGCAAAATCACGCGCGAAACAATTAGAACGATTAGAACGAATTGATCGTCCAGAAACAGCAGTTAAGCCTGAGTTTGGATTTAAAGAAGCAAGAGCATCTAGCCGATTCGTAGTAGAAGCTGATAATTTACTAATTGGTTATGATCCATCAAAACCTCTATTACCACCTCTTTCTTTCACGATTGAACGTGGAGAAAAAATAGCGTTAATCGGGATGAACGGTGTCGGTAAGTCTACATTATTAAAAACGATGTTAGGCAAAATTGACGCATTAGGAGGAAAAGTTGGTAGAGGTGATTTCCTTATTCCTTCATACTTTGAACAAGAAGTAAAAGCCGGCAACATTACGCCAATCGATGATGTATGGAACGCATTCCCTAGCATGGACCAACACCAAGTTCGTGCTGCCCTAGCCCGTGCTGGTTTGAAAAACGAACACATCTCTCGCCCATTAAATTCATTATCAGGTGGAGAGCAAGCAAAGGTCCGTCTATGTAAACTAATGATGGAAGAATCCAACTGGCTTGTATTTGACGAACCTACGAACCACTTGGATGTTGATGCTAAGTCTGAACTGAAACGTGCAATGCAAGAATATAAAGGTACAATCGTGTTAGTATCACACGAACCTGAATTTTATGAAGGTCTAGCTACAAAAGTGTGGAATGTTCAAGATTGGTTCACGACTGGAAAAACAGATTTAAAATAAAATGATTCGGACCGTAGTAGTGCAATTTAATTGCCTACTGCGGTTTTTTTGTTGAATTTATCTATTATTCTTACACTCTGGTATAAATCAGACACAAATTGCTAACTTTTTACTAATTTTTGAAACTTTTTTTAAAACGAATCGTATATATTCTTATAGAAAAGGTTATAAAAATAGTATGAAGTAAATTATGTATATTTCGTGAAAACTATTGACTTACATTTATCTTACCAGTAAGATATTTATATAATATATTTATTTTACTGGTAAGCTTTTATAAATTTATGAAAGCGAGGAGTTACAATGACAGTTACTATTTACACACAATCAAGCTGTTCATCATCACGTAAAGCAATTAAATGGTTAAAAGAAAACCAAATTGATTTTGTTGAGAAAAGAATTACTTCTCAACCACTATCCTTAAACGAATTTAAAAATATTTTACGCATGACTGAAGATGGTACAGACGAAATTATTGCAACGAATTCAAACGATTTTAAAAATCTTAATATTGATATTGACCAGCTTTCAATTCAGGAGCTATATGACCTAATTCAAAAACATCCCCGTATGTTACGTAGTCCCATTTTGTTGGATGAAAAACGAATCCAAGTTGGCTATAATGAAATGGACATTCGCCGCTTTATTCCACGTAAAGTGCGTGCTTATGAATTAGTTGCTATGCAAAAGCTTGCTAGTCAAATGTAACGAATGGTTAAGCCTTGTAAAAGAGTTTCATACTTCTTTTACAAGGCTAATCCAATAGATGGAGGCTCGCGCAGAATGGATAATCAGAGATTTGAACGTCTCTCTTCTCTTTTTGAAGTAGTCTCTTCATTAGAGCGAAAATGGGCAAACGAATGGAACCAAAAAAATCAGTTAGGCTTTTCTAAATCTCATATATTACTATTAGAGTTACTGGCTAAGGAAGGCCCAAAGCGTCCATCTGTTATTGCTGAACGTCTGAATGTTACAACAGGAGGCGTTACCGTTTTAACAACCAAACTTATTAACAGCGGTTTTATCGAAAAAACGCAAAACAATGCAGACAGACGTTCTTCCCAAGTTGCCATCACAGCAGAAGGTAAAAAAATTCTTGAAGAATCAAGATCTCAAGTAAAAGAGATGGTAAACTCCATGTTTGGAATGCTTACAAATGAAGAAATCTCAACATTACAGAAGATTTTTGAAAAATTGAATAGTAAATAAGATGGCACCTTTTATTAAGGTGCTATTTTATTGTACTGACTCCCCTCATATCACAAATGAAAATAAAAAAAGAATTGCTCCATAAAGAACAATTCTTTCATATTACAATTATGCAGTTAATACACCGTCAACAACAGCATCATCTGCTAATAAAATTTCTTTTAGTCTTGCTTTCGCACGGAATAAACGTGATTTTACTGTTCCAATAGATACTTTCATTAGATTTGAAATTTCAACTAATGAATATTGGTCCACGTAGAAATACCAAAGTGTTTTTTGATAAATTCCATCAAGCATTTTCATTTTTTCTTGAACTATTTTCGTCACAGCAACTTTTTCAACTTGTTCTTCAGTTGATAATTCATTATTAGGAACCAAATCTAATATTGGAACGTCTAATGTTTCAGGTTGATACATTACGTACTTACTACGACGAACATTTTTGCGATAGCGATCACGGAAAGTATTCATAGTAATAGTTGTAAGCCATGCTTTTACATGTTCGACTTGGGAAACTTGTTCTTCATTGCGAACAACTTTCACCCAAACTTCTTGCATTAAATCTTCAGCTTCTAAAGTGTTACGTGTTAATTTTAAACATAAATGATATATATATCGGTTATATTCTTCATATACCCCAGCTAATTGATTAGTCATTTGTTTTACCTCCATTTTAAAAAGACATAAGTTATATACCTTTCTACAGTTTCTATTTTGCCAAATATTTGTATTACAACCCATCGCATTAGCTTTCATTTCCATTACATTGATGTAAGATTTCTATTTCGAAGAGGAAATTAATGTTACAAATAAACTGAAAACTCCGAATAATATACAATTTCTGAGTACCATCCACCCATTTAAATGGTGAATCTGTTATACTGTTTTTACTTATGGAAATATTGGAAATGAGGGATATATGATGAGTCATTTAGAAACGTTAGATCAATATTTTTCACAAAATCGTGAGAAACATTTAGAAGAATTGAAAGAGTTTTTACGAATCCCTAGTATCAGTGCATTATCGGAGCATAAACCAGATATGTTAAAAGCTGCAAACTGGTTAGCAGAAGCTCTTAAGAAATTATCAATTGAAAACGTATCAATCGATGAAACAAAGGGTCATCCTGTTGTTTATGGTGAATGGCTACATGCAGAAGGAAAACCAACGATTTTATTTTACGGGCACTATGATGTGCAACCAGTGGACCCACTAAACCTTTGGGATTCAGAACCTTTCAATCCTGAAATAAGAGATAATAAGTTATTTGCTCGTGGTTCTTCAGATGATAAAGGACAAGTGTTCATGCACTTAAAAATGATTGAAGCACTTTTTGCAACAGAAGGTACCCTTCCTGTGAATGTGAAATTTATCTACGAAGGTGAAGAAGAAATTGGTAGCCCTAACCTACCTGCATATGTTGAAGCAAATAAAGAAAAGCTTGCCGCAGATTTAATCTTAATTTCTGATACTGGTTTATACGCACCTGGAAAACCAGCAGTTTGTTATGGTTTACGTGGCTTAACTGGCGTACAAATTGACGTTCGTGGTGCAAAAGGTGACCTACATTCAGGTCTTTATGGTGGCGGTGTACAAAACGCAATTCATGCTTTAGCAGAAATATTAGCTTCTTTCAGAAATGAAGATGGCAAAATTTTAGTTGAAGGATTTTATGATCAAGTGATCCCTCTTTCTGATGAAGAACGCCAAGCTTATAAAGATTTAAACTTTGATGAAGAAGCATTAAAAGAAGAAATTGGTGTTAATGAATTATTTGGAGAAGCAGGTTTCTCATACTTAGAGCGAACTTGGGCTCGTCCTACTTTAGAGATTAATGGTGTTTATGGTGGATTTTCAGGTGAAGGGATAAAAACTGTACTACCTGCAGAAGCCGGAGCTAAAATTACTTGCCGTCTAGTTCCTAACCAAGATCCTGAAGAAATCGTTGCATTACTTCGTAAACATATTGAACAACATAAACCTGCAGGTGTTGAAATTACGGTTTCTGAATTTGATAAAGGTGCTCCTTATCTTACACCTTTTGATCATCCGGTTATTCAAGCAGCAGGACGCTCTTATGAAAAAGTTTATAATGTCCCAACTGCATTTACTCGAGGAGGAGGTTCGATTCCGATCGTTGCCTCATTCGATCAAATATTACAGCTACCTGTAGTATTAATGGGATTCGGACTCAATAGTGAGAACTTCCATGCGCCAAATGAACATTTCCATTTAGAAAACTTCGATAAAGGTCTACGCGTACTTGGAGATTACTTACATGAAGTTTCAAATTTAGATTTATAATTTAATTATTGCGATCAATAGGAAAAAGTCGTCCCTGGATATCCAAGGACGACTTTTTGACTAACCTTTTTTAAAGCAATATATAATTATAGGGGAGGTTATATATCTTGTCGAACAAGCTTTACAAAGGTTGATATGAGCTAACTAATCACTTTTACTAAAGAGCGATTTATCATAAGAAACTTTTGTTCGCTTTATGATGACTTTAGTTTACCACCAATGAAGTACACTTTGTATACAAATTATATACATGTCACATTTTTATCACATTCTTGTTCACATTTTCGAAATATATTGTTCTATAACACAAATCTAAAAACCGTAAAATTCGTAATTAAAGCGTAAAAATACGCATCGCTCCATAAAATCCTTCAAACTAACTGTTACAATACTGAAACTAACGACTATCTTTTATTATATTTTTTTGACTAATCTGTCAGTTATCGCCTTCACTTATTTGATTTCCCCCCTCCTCCTTTAGCAAAAAAAAAGAGTATAAAACGCTTTCACGTATTATACTCTAATAATCTAACTAAAAATAATGGCTACAATTGAATAAATAATAACTGTTGCAAATTCAATGGTCATAAACAGTAAGGAATACACAAACATCTTTGTTGACCATGTTTTCCCTTCCATTCTGTGGTAACCTACGAAGCTTAACCATAACCAAATAATTGCTAAAATTAAGGAAACAAGCGTTAAGCCCCAACTAATTGGAACAAATAAGAAACTTGTTAACGTTAAAATAACTAAATAAACATTCGTTTGAATATATGTTCTTCGTATTCCTTTTACTACCGGTAGCATGGGAATTCCCGCCGCTGAATAGTCATCTTTTTTACGAATGGCAATTGCATAAAAATGTGGCATTTGCCAAATTACCATGATAAAGAATAACGCCCATGCTGCTGGATGCCAAATGTCTGGAGCTACTGCAGCCCACCCAATTAACGGAGGTATTGCACCAGAAATACTCCCTACTTCTGTATTCCAAATTGTTCTTCTTTTTGTCCACATCGTATATGGGACAACATAAAAAAAGACACCTAGTAATCCTAATAGCGCTGCTAACCAAGTTGTCAACGAAAGTAGAATTAATCCAACAAGTAATAATAATATAGCCACTGTTAATACGGTTTTGGTACTTAACTCACCTGTTACAGTTGGACGATTCTTTGTACGCTGCATGATTAAGTCAATATCACGATCATAAAGATTATTAAATGCTCCTGCAGCACCGATAATAAATGCACTACCAATAAATGCAAAGATTATATTCGGGATGTTCTCTACAAAGTCTAAATCATAAGTATATATAGCAAGCATTAAGGCAGCAATCATCGGAATTAAATTCGATTTAATAATTCCTGTCTTAACAGTCTTTGCCCATAAATCGATATAATTTTGCATAATCTATCATATTCCCTTCAATAAAAGACACTATACGTCAAAATAGCACATGTTACTATCATAACATTGATTAGGGATATACAACAATCTACAGTTTCAAGTAGATTTTGAAACTTTATTGATTTATTAGTAGAATTTACTTTGACTTTCAATAAATTACACGATTTATTGTTTTCTATTTAATACTTCTTCAGCAGCTACTAATCCGACAGTTTTATTTCGTTTCCATATCTCATCCCAATATTTTAATGGAACGAACGATTTTTTAATTTGTGGTGTAATTTCTACTGTAATTCCAGGCATTTTATAGGTCATTATAAACCAATCTGCAGAAGCACCAGAACCGGTATTTCCAGGTGGTTGCATTACACGGTAACCTGTCACTTTACTAATTTTCTTTGCAAGCGATAAGTCTCTTTCTCTATATTGTTATGATGAAAATTATCTAATTCCACATAAAATGTTTGTCCAAGTATTTTAATAACTCCATTTGCATTGTTATAGATATATTTAGAACAAACATGAAGACAATCATACAGCCCATTCCAGTAAATATTCAAATTGAAATGCTTGCCCTATTGCCATTCCAACTACAACTAGTCCAAAATTTCGAAATTCTACTGGCCAAATTAACTCGATTTTTCGTATAAAAAACTGACTTATTAATACAGCTACTAAAGGTCCTAACATCCATGGAATAGGTAGACTTAAACTTCTAAAAACTTGAACAAAAGTAGAAATTTTGAAAACTGAGATATTTATAAGCAATGTCAAAAATATGTAACAGTTATTCACATAATTGTAAATTTACTTTTGGGTTAATATAAGAATTTAGACCTTATAGCCTAAACTTTTGTTTTTTACCGAATCATTACAACTTTGTGTAAAGCCAACCGTATAGAATAAAATCACCTCCTCTTACGCACATTAAAATTACTCTAGGAGGTGATTGAACCATGGGCAACAAAAACAATCGAAGAACGTTAAATGTTAGAAATCATAATCCTTTTGAAACTTATAAACATTTGCATACGAATAAGACAAGTCATCAAGATAATCCAGAAGATAACACAGCTGAATTTTCTGAGGAATTTGACTCTAAACTGAAAAACAATAATAATGCAACAAACCACGATAAAAATTCAAAGTCGAATAAAAAGCATAGTAAATAAAAATAAAGCCCTTCGGTTATCCGAGGGGCTTTTAAAGATAATACTTTATATCTCTTATAGATTTTTTTGAAGCCAATCATGTATAGTACTTATTAATTCTTCTCTTTTATCTAAGTAATTATGGTCGGAATCAAATAACACTGTTTCGAAATCAGCCCCAGCACTTTCAAGAATTTGTTCGAGTGGATCATGAAAATACTCTTTTGGCAATTCCTCATCATGGCTGACAGCAGTAATTAAAAGTTTTCTATCTACTAATGTTGGTGTAAATAAAAACGTATTCCACTCATCTTCATGATCACGAACTTCTTGTAATAATTTTTCCCCTGAAGATTCATGTAAGAAAAATGCTGCTTTATCAAGCATATTTAAAATTTGTCTTTCTAAAGATGGATTTTGTTCGATCATATTAATAAATAATGAAAAGTTTGCACCCGATAAGGAGGCGATGACTTTGATAGATGAATCAAGTGAAGCAGTTTTTAATGCTAAAAAACCACCAAAGCTATGACCAACTAGACCAATGCGATGTACATCAATACGATTTTCTTTTGCTACATCAGGTTGCTTAATATATTTCAATGCAGCTTGTACATCTTCTATCGCATTTCCAAATGAGTAGTTCCCCTGACTTCCCCAAGATCCTCGGTAATTAATAGCTAAGACATTCCATCCCTTTGCTTGTAATTTAGCAGCAATGTCAAGATTCAATAGTGCACCTGGAAAACCATGTAGTAATAAAATAGTTGCTTTTAGATTTTCTCCCTCAGCAACATACATTCTACCAACAATAAAGTCTTCACCACTTGGAATTTTTAAAAGTGAAAGCTTACTTGAACCCGGTTCTTTTACTGGAAACATTTAAAACCCTCATTTCCTATTAGAATACTATGGATTAATTATAAGTGGAAGCAATAAGATATAGCAATATAAAATTTCTAAATTTCATCAGGCTCCTCAAAAATTGCTTTTAACATTTTTTCTCGATTTTGAAGAAAATACTTCGTAATTTGATAATGATCCGTCATTTCATATTCAATCTCCTGAATTTTTCCATAATCAAAAGAATATATGGTTGCACCAGGGTACCCTAAAAGAATAGGTGAATGCGTCACAATAATAAATTGACAATTATTTGTTGAAGTTAAATCATGAATAATTTTCATAAATGACAACTGCATTTGAGGGGAAAGTGCAGCCTCAGGTTCATCTAGTAAATAAATCGCTTTACCTCTAAACCGGTTTGAAAATAATGATAAAAATGATTCCCCATGGGATTGCTCATGTAAAGAATTCCCACCATAAGCATCGTATATACTTGGATATTCACTTGCGATTTCATCGATATGAGAAGCAAATTGATTAAAAGACTCTGCTCTTAGAAAGAAACCGTTCGATACTTTCGGTAACCAAGCAAGCCTTATATATTCTGATAAGGAAGATTCGGAAGCATGGACATAATACTCATTATTTCTTCCACCACCTGCTGTATTAAATCCACATTTATCTGCTATTGCTTCAAGTAGAGTCGATTTCCCTGTCCCATTTTCCCCTACAAAAAATGTGACATTATGATGAATATCAAGTTGATGAAGGTTACGTATTGCTGGTATAGATAATGGGTAATTTTTATAAGAGGGGATTTCATTGCGGAGTAATTCAATTCTTTTCAAAAACATAGTATCACCAGCTTTTATATGATCTTAGGTACATAAACATAAGTAATTATTATCATATTAACAGATGAAAGGAGATGAAGATATGACAGAGCGTAATGATTTTGATATCTATTCCAATTTTAATGACAAAATTCCGTTACGGAAGAAAAATCTTCGCCAATCAGATGAGGAATATGGTTCGGAGGATAATTTTACAAAATCCAATAATAAAAACAAAGAGTCATTTAGCGACTGGGTTGATAAAATGACAAAGAAACTTGAGAAGTAAGAAAGATTCCCATAGGTATTTAACTTACTTATGGGAATCTCTGTATTTTACTACTTTGTCCCGCTCGAGCCGAATCCCGATTCTCCTCTTTCAGTTTCGGATAAAGCCTCTACCTCAACTAAATGAACTTGCGGAACGGTTTGAATCACCATTTGAGCAATGCGCATTGCTTTTTCAACATGGAAGGTTGCTTTTCCATGATTAATGAGAATTACACCTATTTCGCCACGATACCCTTCATCGATTGTACCGGGGCTGTTTAGAACAGTAATACTATGTTTAAGAGCAAGTCCACTTCTAGGGCGAACTTGTGCTTCAGTCCCTTTTGGTAACTCCAGTTGGATTCCTGTTTTAATTAATCTTGCTTCACCTGGTGGTATTTCTACAGATTCAATCGAATAAAGATCCATACCTGCATCCCCTGGGTTTGCTTGTAATGGAATTTGTGCCTCTTCGTGAATTCTTTTAATTTTTACTTCGTAGTTCATTGTTGTCATCCTTATCGATTAAATTGGAAAGTTTCGTCTGTAATTGGTGCGACTTTAGCTTTCGCGTAACTAGATCCTTTTTGTGAGAAGAAGTCGTATGTGGATCCTTCATTTCGAATACCATTCATCACAATCGGATTTACTTCTTCTTCAGGAAACATCGCATCAAAACCTACGTTCATTAATGCCTTATTTGCATTATAACGTATATAAACTTTTACTTCAGGCGATAAACCTGTTTCCGCATATAAATCATCCGTATAATTCATTTCATTTTGATATAAATCAAGTAGTAGGTCATAGCCCCAAACTTTTAACTCGTCTTGTTTTTCTTGAGGGAATTGTTTGAATAGGTTTTGTGCGAAAAAGCCTACAGCTACACCGTGAATTGATTCGTCACGAAGTATAAGTGATATTACTTCCGCACTGTTTCGCAGTACGCCTTGTCCACCTAGATATAGTGGATAGAAAAATCCGGAGTAGAATAAAAACGACTCTAGCATTACGGACGCATACATTGCTTTCCATAAACTTTCAGGATTACCCTCTTCAATGGCGTTGTAAATTTCACTGATTTTATTGGCTTTGTATTGCAGGAACTCATTTTTCTTCACCCACTCAAAGAGTTCATCAATTTCTGAGTTCGTACAAAGTGTTGTAAAAATATAAGAATAAGATTTTGCATGGATCGCTTCAAAGGAACCAAATACAGTCAAAACAGCTTTTTCCTGCATATCCGTCACATGTGCTGCGATTTTATTCATTCCGATATTTGTTTGAACTGTATCCAATAAAGTTAGCCCTGCAAATACCTTTTTATAAGTTTCTTGATGTTCAAAATCTTGCCATTGTTTGACGTCTTTGGATACAGCGATTTCTTCAGGAAACCAAATTTGTTTCCATTGTTGGTCCCAAAAAACTTGCGCTAGATCACTCGTTGGTTTATTCCAATTGACAGCTTCATAGATTAAATTTGACATGCTACACACTCCTCAAGTGTTTGTAATCGTTGACGTACATAGTAAACAGATTTAATGCCCTTAGTCCAAGCGTAAATATAAATTTTAGCGAGTTGTTCAGTTGTCCATTGATCCGTTACATATAGTGTCATCGAAATTCCTTGGTCCACATGTTTTTGTGCAGCAGCATATAAATCAATCATGTCATAAGGATTCACATCATATGCCTCTACATATAAATGTACATTTTCATTTGATAAATGTGGCATTGGGTAAATCGTACGGCTATCCGCATAATCACGAATTTCCACGCGCTCTGTACAAGGTGCAATGGAGGCTGTGCAAGATCTTATATAAGATATGGAGCCCGTTGGAGCGGTAGCAAGCCGATATCCATTAAACACACCATACCGCATGACATCTTCTTTTAAATCTTCCCACATTTGTTTCGTGATAATTGGAATATTGCCAAGTGCTTTTAAAACAATAGGAGACACTTCCTTCTCCTCTTTCTCCACATACTGTTTGAAATAAACACCTGAAGCATAATCACTATCTTCATAACGATAGAAAGTTTCTCTGCGCTCTTTTGCAATCTCCATCGATGATTTCAGAGAATAGTAGTTCATCGCCTCCATAAAGCAATCAATAAAATCGATAGATTCTTTCGATCCATAAAGAATCCCTTGTGTCACAAGGTGACCGTGTAAATTCATAGCACCAAGCCCTACGGAATGCATTAATTGATTTGCTTTCGCAACTGAAGGAACATTTTTAATGTTAGTCATGAGCGAAACGTTTGTTAAGAGGCGCATTGATGTATCGACTAACTCCCCAAAATCTTTCACTTTACTTGCCGCATGTATATCAATAGAACCTAAGTTACATGACACATCTAATCCATATTCATTTTCTTGATCTTGGTCTGTAATATTGCTAGTTTCTTGTACTTGCAAGATTTCTGTGCATAAGTTCGACATCTTCACTCGACCAATTCCTTTAAGTGGATGTACTTCATTCACATTGTCATCGAAAATCTCAAATGGATATCCCGATTCAAATTGCGCTTTTTTCACTTCTGTATAGAGCTTCCGCGCATTGAGACGTTTGATCTTACGAATATTTGGATTATCCAATAGCTCATAGTACATTTCAGAGATAGAAATCTCAGACATTCTTTTTCCATATTCTTTATAAATATCGTAAGGGCTAAATAGCACAATATCTTTATCTCTTCTCATAAGTTCAAAGAATATGTTTGGAATAATAATGCCAGTTGATAACGTTGCTAGTCGGATTTTATCGTCAGCGTTTGGTTTTTTACTAGAAATAAAGTTCTCGATATCCGCGTGGAAGATATTCAGATACGTCACACCTGAACCATTTCGCTGTCCAAGCTGATTTGAATAGGAGAATGAATTCTCTAGTAATTTCGCAACAGGCATTACCCCACTTGCACGATTCTGTATCCCTTTAATCGGATCTCCTAATGGTCTGAGGTCAGTTAAGTTAACTCCAACTCCCCCACCAAGTCTTGATAATTCCAAACAATACCCGATATTTTCAGCAATACTATTCATTGAATCATCCATCGATAATTTGAAGCAACTAACTAATTCCCCACGCGCCTTCTTCCCGCTATTTAAAGCGGTCGGTGTTGCAGGTTGGTACGCTTCCATGATTGACTCAACTGCACGCTCGGCAAGTTCTTGATCTCCTTGCGCCAAGTACAAAGCAATTATGACAATACGATCTTCATATTTTTCTAGTATCTCTTGCCCATCTCGACTTTTCATTGCATAGCTATCATAGAACTTACTTGCACTCATAAAAGACGGAAAACGGAAATGATAATCATATGCTTTTTTGTACATTTGTTTAATGAAGTCCATATCATACTTCTCGAGAAATTCCTTTTCATAATACCCTTCATTAACTAGATATCTGATTTTTTCCTCGATATCAATAAAGTAGCGTAAACGAACATTTACATGTTCTAAAAAATAGCGTCGTGTTGCTTCACGGTCTTTTTCTAGCTCTAATTGTCCTGTTGTACTATACCGGTTTAATACTTCGTTATTCAACTTTAAGTAAGTATTCATCCTTTACCCTCGTTTCGTAAAACTGTTGTATTGCCTCGTAATCTGTTTGAAAGCCTCTTAACTCTAGTTTGCGAACTAGTGGAATTTGATAAGCCATTGCTATTTTATCTCCTGCTGCAGCAAACAAATTGTTGCCAAAGTTGCTATTTCCGCTGGCTACAACTCCTCTGCAGAGTTGACCATTGGTTTCTAGAAACTGCGAAACTCTAGTTGGAACTTCACCTAATTTATCTGTGTATGTAATTAAGAGGTATGGCTTATCTATTATTAAATTCTCAGTAATCTCAATGGCCTGAGCTTGCAATTTGGAAACGATATATCTCACATTACCCGTCCGACTTGCATAAGCAATCATTGTGCAACCAATTCAATTTTTGAAATGATCTCCTTTACATCTCCTATAAGTTCACCGTCAATCTCAAGAACTGGAACAGAGAGAAATCCTTCATTTAAAATCTTTTGTTTCGCTTCTTCGTTATGGTCAATATTAATTACTTCTACCTCAAGTCCTGCTTGTTGTAATTCTGATTTTACCCACATGCATTTTGGGCAAATTGTTTTCGTGTAAAGTTTCATTGATAATCCCTCTTTCTTACTATTGTCTTAAGTGTTAATTGAACCTCTTGTTTTAGGACAGTTCATATGGATTTTCTTCCCAATGTGACCTTCATTGAACTTATGAAGGACACTTCCTGCTAGTTTTCACTTTGATCTGTCCTTCATCAATCCATTCAAAGTCTTATAAAACGCAAAAAAACTACCTCTTCAAAAAGAGGTAGTTTGGAAACGTTCAGAAATTGATAAATGAAAACATCTGCGTCTCCATTCCTCAATCCCCGAAGAAATGTTCGATTGGTTTTATTAGGCAGGTCTCCTGGCTTTGCCTCACCCTCCGATTCCCTTCCCATGTGTATATACACAAAGTGGATTGAATCATCGTCAGCATTACAGTTGCGGGGACAGCGTCGGTTTCGCACCGAACTTCCCTATTAAACTACATATGGTAGTACCTAGATAAAACTAATACAATATGTTGTTGTTTCGTTACATTGGTAAGTGTACCACATACTAGTAATTGAGTAAACCTATGAATCTATTTTAGGTACTTTTGAAATAGAAATGAAAGTTATTTGTTGACTAAACCGCTAATAATTGTGTAGAAATACCGAATATCATAATAGATTATTAGCAATGCAAATAAAAATGGGGTAGCCATTTCTGACCACCCTTTTAATTCATTAATATTTAAATTGTTGTATTGTTTGTTTTAGTTGTTCCGCCATTACTGCAAGTTCTTCTGCTGAGGATGAGATTTCCTCCATTGAAGCTAATTGTTCCTCAGTTGAAGCAGAAATATTTTGTACACTAGTAAAGTTAGATTGCGTCAATTCTTGTACAGTTAATGTAGAACTTGCTACGAGATTAGATTGTTGAGACATTTCCTCTGTTGCTAAAGAAACCTCTTCCACTTCATTTGACACATCTAGCACATTCGCACGAATACTTGAAAACTTCTGACCGGCTTCACTCATGACAGAAATTCCTTTCGCCACTTCTTCTGTACCGGCAGTCATAGTATTTACGACTTCTTCTGTTTCTAATTGAATATGTCCAATAATGTCAGCAATTTGTGTTGTTGCTTTTGCAGATTCATCTGCAAGCTTCCGTACTTCATCGGCCACTACAGCAAATCCTTTTCCAGCCTCACCAGCTCTCGCAGCTTCAATGGCAGCATTTAAGGATAATAAATTCGTTTGATCCGCAATTTGTTTGATTGTTTGAACTATATTACCAATATCGATTGAGCGTTTACCTAAATTAGAAACAGCCCCCTCAATTGACTTCACTGTTCGATTAATTGATTGCATTTGTTCAACTGCTTGTTGGATAGTTTCGTTACCCAATTGTACTTCTTGTAACGCTTGTTTTGCTTTATCACTTGCATTACCTGCTTTTTCAGCAATTACATTAATATTCTTTTGCATTTCCTCAGTTACTTTCGAACTTTTTTCTACCGCATCCGATTGTTGTTCAGCGCCACTTGCAAATTGTTGAATAGACTCTACAATTTGTCCTGTCGCTTTTTTATTTTCTTCGGTACTTGCAGTTAGTTCATCAGATGAAGCTGCTAAAGAAGTCGATTGATCACTTACTTGGCGAATAACATTTTGTAAAGAATCCACCATCTTATTAAAGATTTCTGCGAGTTTTCCAAATTCATCTTTGCTTTTTATATCAATCTTTTCGCGTAAATCTCCTTCACCTATTCTTTCTGCCGCTTCACCTAATAATCTTAAAGGTCTAAGAATCGAACGAATAATTGGATATCCAATCAATACCCCAACAATGAGCGAGCCTAAAAGAACAAAGAGTGTCACTTTCAATATTCCATTTGTCGAAGCTGCTATATCATCCAACATTAATGTCCCAACGATATACCAACCTGTTAATTCATTTTGTTTAAAGAAAATCTGTTTTGCTTCACCGTTTTCATGGATTACAAAACTTCCACTCTCTTTACCTGACATATTCCTTTTATACTGCTCTCCAGCATTTGTTCCATTTTCAATGACTGCGTCTGCTAAATACGTTTGGTTCACATCCATTATAGAAGCAAAACCAGTCTCCCCTACTTTAATGGATTTTGTTAAGCTAATAATCGTTTCTAAGTCAATATCAATAGATATAACACCTGAGCCATCATTTAATGTAGAAGCTACAGACGAGATAAGTGTATTATTCTCAGAAGATGTATACGGATTAATAATAACTGGTCTACCAGTATTATCCATTGCACTTGTATACCATGACGTTGAATATGGATCAAAATCCTCATCAAAATGGAAATATGGATTTCTTATCAAATCACGTCCTGGTTGTGCAATTGTTACAGACTCTACACTGTCTTCAATTTTGTTGAATCTTTCTATTTCTTGTATAATCGATTTCTCGTTCCAATTACTATTAATAATAGTGCTGTAATACTTCGCTTGGTCGATAATCGGTCGAATTTCTCTTGTTATGAGCTGATCTAATTGTTCAACTTGTTGTAATGCACTATTTTTAAGCTCAGATTGTAATTCCTTACTTGCGTTTATGTATGAAATTGATCCAATTGTTACACTAGGAAATAATAAAATAATGATAAATGCAACAATTAAGCGAGCTTTCACTGAAATATTCTTTTTACGCTTCTGTTTAGTCATGCCTTTTCCCCCGAAATAAAACACTATATTTGTGTTAAATAATACAAAATATAGTGGAGCATATATAATCTACCCTACTAAACTATTTTACTATAAAAAAATGATATAAAAACACTATTCCTTAAATATTTATATTATTTTCCATTATTTTTACTAGAAATAAAATCTATCATTTATCGCTTAACCATATAAAAAAGCATTTCTTTCTTCTATTTCAGAAAGAAATGCTTTTGAAAGGATCATTCTTCTTCATGTTCTTCAGCAGCCATAGCCTCTTCGCGTGTTTTATGAACCGTACCATGTGGATGTTGAGGTGGTGCATAAATGGAATAGAGTTTTAGTGGTTTGTCACCAGTGTTGATGATGTTATGCCATTTTCCTGCAGGTACTATAACTACATAGTCGTCAAACACTTCTTCCTCGAAATCATATTGCGTTTCATTTCTCCCCATTCTTACGAAGCCTTCGCCTTCTTCAATTCGAAAGAACTGGTCTGCCTCTGGATGTACTTCAATACCAATTTCTCCACCAACCGGAATACTCATCAACGTAAGTTGTAAGTGCTCTCCTGTCCATAACGCTGTACGGAATGTATCATTACGCTTTGTTATTTCATTAATATCTACAACAAATGGTTCAGGACCGTAGTCTTTTAATTCTATTTTTAGTGGAGGAATATCAGTGTTTCTTAAATTTTCTCCTAGTTGGGATTTTATATCACTAAATCTTGTTGCGTGTTTCAATTCATCAGTGAACGCACGGAAAAACACATCACGAACAGCTTGATTTCTCGTTTTCAAATATTGATTTCGATAAGTTTCGTAATCCGCTAATTCATCTTCAAAGGCTTGTCGTAAGCCCTCTTCAAATGTATTAAAGGCTACCCTTTCTACTTCATATTGGGGGTGTCGATTTGTTAAAGAGTAAAATAAATTAACAAAATTTTGTAGGTGTTGTCTTTCATCTTCAGCAATTTTCAATATTTCTGTTTGATCTTTCGGATTTGGTGCTAATTCAGCTAATCTACTATAGAAATCTACTGCTGCCGCTTCCCCTTCCATTGCGTTTAACAGCGTTTGGAATAGACCATCTTCAGCATACATTGGGGAGTATTGGTTGGGGCTAGCATTAAAATATGGATATCGATTATTCAGTGGAAACATTCCCTTCATAAAAAAGTCATACTAGTCTATGCCCAAAATTAGATAATTGTTATTATTCATTAAAAAAAGCCAAGCTCTACTTTTTAGAAACTTGGCTCAGTGATTGTTATTCTTTTTCACCAACAACAGTAAATCTTTCGTTTACATGTTCTGTTTTTTCTAATTCATCCACTACAGCAATTGCATAATCAGCGTAACTAATATAGCTTTCACCTTGTGAATTAACTATCAGGTTATCTTTACCAGCAGCGTTATACAAATCCAGCTGTTATAAGAAAAATTATTGGTATGCTAAAAAAAGCTGGTTTAATTGAAGTTCGGCCCGGCTTTGCAGGTGCGAAATTAGCTAGGAAATTATCCGAAATCACATTTTATGATGTTTATAAAGCCGTACAAGTTGTTCAAGGTTGCCCCTCTTTCGCATTTTATGTTCCGCAAAATGTTCTATATGGAATATTAGATGGCTCAGGTAAGGAGCAATATTCTTCTTGGATTGAATCATAATCATATGGATCTGCTAATGCATTTAACAGACTATGCATTACAGTCAAATCCCCATTTTTCGCTGCTGTTAATGCTTCTTCCACACGATGATTCCTTGGTATAACAGCAGGATTACTTATTTTCATTAACTCCAGTGATTCTTCTCTAGACTGTTCTTGTCGATCCAACCTAGCTTGCCATTTTTTATTCCACTCTTGGAACGGCTTTGTTTCAAATAAGCCACCATTTTCAAGCCTATTCATTGTTAATGAACGAAACGTATTCGTGTAGTCCGCTTTATGTTGATACAAAAGATCAAGAAGATTGTTAATTAATTCCCTGTCTTCATCTTCTTCATTAAATAGACCAAGTTTCGCACGCATACCAGCTAACCAGTTGGCCTCATATCGTTTAGGAAATTCCTCTAATATATTTTGTGCAATTTCTACTGCTTTTTCTTCATCTTGGTTAATTAATGGGAGTAAGGATTCAGCAAATCGCGCTAAGTTCCACATCCCAATGCGCGGTTGATTTTCATATGCATATCGACCGTGAGTATCAATTGAACTGAAGACAGTTTTTGTATCGTAAGTGTCCATAAATGCGCATGGACCATAATCGATTGTTTCTCCACTAATCGTCATATTATCTGTATTCATAACTCCATGAATAAAACCTACTAGCATCCATTTAGTTATAAGGTCTGCTTGTCTATTCACGACTTCGTAAAGGAAATTTCCATAACGCATTTCATCATTTTCAATTTCCGGATAATGTCTTACTATTGCATATTCAGCCAGGGTTTGAAGTTCTTCAATGTTTTGAAGAGCAGCAGCGTATTGAAATGTGCCTACTCGTAAATGGCTAGCTGCAACACGTGTGAGAATTGCACCAGTTAAATCTGTCTCACGGATAATCGATTCTCCGGTTGTAACAACAGCTAAACTTCTTGTTGTTGGAATTCCTAAAGCGTCCATTGCTTCACTAATGATATATTCGCGTAGCATTGGTCCAAGCGCTGCACGCCCATCTCCACCTCTTGAGTAGTGGGTTCTGCCTGCCCCTTTTAACTGAATATCAAATCGATTTCCTTCAGGAGTTAAATGTTCGCCAAGTAATACTGCACGCCCATCCCCCAACATTGTAAAGTGACCGAATTGATGACCTGCATAGGCCTGTGCAATGGGTTCAGAACCTTCTGGTAGTTTATTTCCACCAAAAATCTCAGTACCTTCTTCACTATTTAATCTTTGTGGATTTAATCCAAGTGATTTTGCTAAGGATTCATTTAAAACAACTAATTTTGGTGAGCTAACAGGTGTTGGTGTAGTTTTTTTATAAAAAGAGTCCGGTAGTCGTGTATAACTATTATCAAAATTCCATCCTTTGTTTTCAGTCATTCCCATCCTCCTTTTTCACTTCACCAATAATCCATTCACTAGCTGCGTATAAATCTGGAAATACCGCATCAGCTAATGGATCACTACCTCCAATAAATACTGTTCTTGTTCCTGCCTTCTTTCCTGCAATGATATCCGTATCGGTATCTCCAACCATGTACGAATTGGCCAAATCCACATCATATCGTTCAGCTAAATCTTGAATTAGCTTTGCATTAGGTTTACGGCAGTCACAACCTTCTTTTGGTTTATGAGGACAATAGACAGCCTCATGAATAATTGCCCCTTCTTTTTTCAGCTCATTAATCATATATTCATGGATTTTTTGAAGTTGTTCTTCCTTCATATACCCTAAACCGACTCCACCTTGATTGGTCACAACAAAAATATAATCAAAGAACTCATTTAAGTTTTTAATTGCGACAGGAACACCAGGTAAGAAATATAAATCACGTGGTTTATTGACAAATTTCACCCGATTCGTCAATACCTCATTGATCACTCCATCACGGTCTAGAAAAACAGCTGTTTTCATAGATCAACTCTCCTTAGTTTGCACGTACTAAAGTAGAAAAATGCGTTCATATTATGTTTCCAATGAATTTATATTCGTATTCATACAATAACAGATACTTATCATTTGCTCTAATATAAAGAAAAAGTTGGCAGCTACATATGTAGAGCCAACTTTAGTTAATTTATTCATCTTCTAAAATTTCATCAAAAGCACTGGATACTTTATCGAATTCTTCGTCGCTTTCAATTGCTTCGAAGTCACCTTCTTCATCTACTCTTAAGAAGAAAATATCGATTTCTTCATCTGTCTCTTCAGCTAAATCTTCTACAAATCCAACTGCCACATATTGTGTTCCTTCAATATTAATCGAAGCAAGAACTTCTACTTCTTGCTCTTCATCGTCTTCTTCACCTATTGTAAAAATTTCCCCAACTTTAATTTCTTCCATGAATATTATCCCTCTCTTTATTAAGTTTACAGATACTTGTGTTTCCATATCTTTAGATATTTATGCGGTTCTAATTTTAGTTTGATACGATCCAACAGAAATATGAATTTATTGAGGATTAGAAATAGAACCCATAAAAAGAATAGCTCCTGATGTTTCTTCTACAATTACTATAAAGAAAGGTCGATTTACTTCCATATAGAAAGGCTCATCAATCGGTTCCATAGCAGTTTCCCCCATTTCAACAGAAGTGACAGCAGTAGCTTCTGTACCTTCTTCATTGACGGTAATAAATGTCTTTTGTTTTACACTCGTGATAGCTAGATTCGAATTTCCTTCAACCATTTTTGAAAAGTTTGCATTTTCAAATGCAGAAGTCATACCAAGTGCTTCTAATGTTTCTTTTAACTCAACTTCATACTCTAAAGTGAATTTTGGTAATAGAATGGTGCCCTTTAGTTTATAAAAGCTACTTTGTAATTCTTGCCATTGTTCTAATGTCAGAAATTCTTCAAATTCTTTCAAGCTCATATCTTCATTTGGTAAAAATACTTTCATCGAGATATTTTCTTTACCATAAGGAAGAGAAACCGCTTGGAATTTATTGTTTTTAGTATAGAACAACTCTTCTTTTAACTCCATTAAAGGGATATTAATAGTCGAACCATTATCTAATGTAAAATTCTTTTCTTTTGTTAGCGTCGCATCAAATGGGTGTGTCCAAATTCCTTTAAAATAAATTGCATTAATCAGCATTGATACTAGCTGTGGATTTAACTCATCACCAACTATTTTATCTATATTACCATTAGTTTTACTTTTTACCCATTCATTTATCTTTTTAGGAGATTGTGGGTCTTGAACGTTTATTTCATTTATTTCTGCGTTATAGTAATCCTTGTTTGTTGCCTCAAATTTTTCTTGAAAACTGTACTTATTATTTAACCAGATAGAATTGGCTATGTTTAATTGTATTTTGTCTGAGTTTCGGTCAAGTAATGTTATGAATGATGCGTTAGCTTTGTTCAAATCTTCAGGTGTAATTCCTTCTGCATGAAGTACCTTTTCAATTTCCTCTTTCGTTTCTCCATCAGCACCGTTATAAACCATGGAAATGGCCATGAGTAAACTTGTTGGCGAAATAAAGATATTACCTTCTCCATCACTTGGTGCTTTAGATAGTAAATCAAATCCTAATGCATTATTTGAAGCAACCAGCTTTTCATAATCCATTTCTCCAAATTCAACGTGTTCTTGGATTTTTAAGGAATGATTAGGTGTTGAACCTGTTCCACATCCAACCAACAACATACTAATTGAAACTATCAAGATTAAAACCTTTTTCATCATGTCACCACCTAATATAAATTGACTATCTAAAATTGAAAAAAGTTACAAATCAATATAATGACGATTAAACCATAAAATTTCTGAATAACCCCATCTGAACTGTACACCATAAGACATGGAGGTGAAAGTCATGGCTAAGAAAAGCAAGGCAAACATCAACAATAAAAAGAAAAACTTAAACATCATTGATACGAACGAAGAAATTGCACAAGAGTTAAATGTAGATGAGGTTCGTAAAATGGCACGAGAATATAACCAACAAAAGAAAAATAATAAATATAAATAAATAAATAAATAATAAACAAAGGCCTCTAAAGTATTGCCTACTTTAATGGCCTTTATTAAGTTGTAAAAAATTATTCTTCAAAAATTCATGAAAATATACATTGGAAAAAAGATTATTAAAAGGAAGTTAATGAAGGGAGATTTTTATGAACAAACAAATAAAAGTAAATGAAGAAGCTGCAATGAATAATAATCTTGGGGCTTCAACATTGCAAATGAATCAAGATATTATTAAACAACACGAAAAACCGAAAGAACAACAAACAAATTCTCAAAAGAAATCCAACGATAAATTACATTAGTATGAATGTAGGCAACATGCACCTAATAGTGTTTGCTGCCTTTTACATTAAATCGTTTTGGTTTATTTACTTTATTCTTCTTCAATAAATTTTACTACGTCATAACCGCAATCTTTACAGACAAACAAATGTGGACAGATTTGATCACGTGCAGTATTAGGGTACCCGTCTCCCATTTTGACTGTCTCTTCATCATTATAATGTCCATATGGGTCTAAAAAGTCCGATACTTTCCCCGAATCTTCCATTTGAATATTGCAATTCGAACAATAAACTTTTAGTTCTTTCAAAGAGTTACACAAAGGACATACCGCCATATTATTAACTCCATTTCCCTATAGTTTTTATGTACTACAATACATAGTATTTCTACAATTTGAAGCTTTCAGTACTAAAAATAAAAATTGAGCATTTCGTGATTATTCGAAATGCTCAAGCTAATTGTTTTGATCTTTTGTAAGTTTTGATTGAACCTTTTTGAATATTGATTGTCCATTTCCTTCTGAATTTTGCTTATCTTTAGCATTTTGGCTATTTTGTGAGTTTTGATTATCCTGAGAATCTTGATTGCCTTGAGAGTTTTGGTTCCCGTTGGCGTTCTGATTCCCTTGGGCATTTAGATTCCCGTTGGCATTCTGATTACTACTCGCATTTAGATTGCCAGAAGTACTTTGTAGATCTTGTTTCTTCCAAGGTGGATCCACACTTACATAAATTCTCTGATATCGAGCATTGTAGTCTTCAACTGTTATTAATGCATCTCCAAAAGTAATAGGTGCAATAATAGCAAAAGGACTTCCTTCTACCAATATCCCAACTTTTCCTTGGAGCAAATTATAAGTAAATCGATCCGGTCTTTCAGTATCAAGAATTTGTGGAAACGGAGAGAGTGAACTGTCCTCTATCCATTGTTCAATAGAACCCGAATCAGGAGCAAAATCTATGTCTATACTTTTTAGTCTGCGATTCATTTCATCTAATATTTCTTGATTTGCAATACCTGCAATATAACAGACTGCAAGCTTCTGTTTAGATCGTCGTCCAACCTCGTGAACGTCAAATCGCAAATTTGGATCCTTTATTTCTCTACGGATTATCGCAATATTCGTTGCAATATTTTCAACAAAGCCAATACGAGATCCTCTAATGACAGTTTCTGATTGTGGTTCTTGAATTGCTCGCTTTTCCCCACCAACAGTATCCATTACTAATATTGTTTTCTCACCATCTAAAATAAAAAGAGAGTTTCCTGATAATAATGCGAGAGAAACTTCATCTAATGTAATTACTTTCTTACTATCAGTAATAGATATTACTTCCGAGTAAATTTGTTCTAATAAAGTTATATTAGATTGAGTATTTCCTGATTGATTATTTGACTGATTACTTTGTGACTGGTTATTACTTGGCTGACTAATTTCTGTTGATTGGATACTAAACAATTGATTATTGCGTGTTTGGGAATTATTAGACTGCTGTTTATTTGATTGATTGTTATTTTGCGAATTACCTGATTGGTTGTTAATGTTATTGCTATTGTTATTGGATTGATCCTTGTCATTACCTGATTGGATGTTGCTAGACTAAACAGCTTTTAAAATATTGTTGTTTACTAAATCAGTATTTGTTAAACCATTCATATAAACAATGGCACATTTACTATTTGTATTACCAACAAGAGTTTCCCTAACAACTAAATCATCTGGATTGCCAAGCATTGTTTTGATTGTTTCAAGGTTTTTAGACAAATCCTTTTCGATAGAATTGTTAAATTCCCCTTGATTATTTGGACTATTATTGCTGTTTGAATTGCTATTTTTAGGTTGTTTATTTTTACCAGTAAATACATAATCCATGCTAATAACTCCCATTATAGGATTTGTTATTTATTGTGCGATAAATTTGTATATATATACTACAAAGGTAAAAGTAATATAGATACTTAATACTTACCTCTACTAGTAAAAACAAAAAGCACTTCATTTTCTTTCCATTGTATAGTGCACTAACTAAAAAAATCATTAATTGGCCATATCTTAACTTTGACTTTTTTTGCATATTGGAAAATTGCTTCCTTACTTTCAGGCACGATGTTAAGTGCTGTCAAAATGGAATTGTGTTGGAATTCCACATCTACATCTTGTAATAGCCAAGATCGATGTATTATATCGCTTCTAAATGGTTCGCCATTTTTATTGACTGTGTAAAGGCAATATCGTTCTACTAACCATTCCTCTAGAGACCCCTTTACCGCTAACCTCTTTTCTGTTTTCGGTCGAAAAATCCACTTAATTTCCTCGTCATTTTTTGTAATGGATTCACTTTCAAAATAGATATCGTTACCTTTCTTATCAAAGTTCATATCTAAACAAATATATGGTAATTTAAAAAATACTTTTGCCAGCTTTACATTCAACCAGTTGGATGCAGCTAACCTAAAGAAGTAAATACCTGGCTTTCCATTTAAGTTGACATATGTACGGACATTGAAGCCTGCAAATTGATTCATACCAGGAATCGGTAGCATGCCACGTACTCTCACTTGAGTCGTTAAATAAGGTACGATTGAAACCCAACCGTAATTGTCATATGTATCAATAGGTAGCACAGGAGGTACCAGTTTAGACAATTTCTCCTTCTTCACCGGATAATGTATAAATAATGTATCTAACCACGTCTGTTTCATGATCCATGGTACGTATAGAGGATGGTTTAAGCGCTTATGTTCATAAGAATTTAGACTCCATTTCTCTTTCAAGTTCCTCACCCCTAGTATATGAAGGATTTATTTACCCTCATTTTTAGCTACATAGCCCAAATTTAGACAGTATACAGATTACAATTTGGTAGAATATTTTGAATGTTAATATGCTAATAATGAAATTGAGTGGTATTTATTTTACTGAACAGAGGAGGATTTGGAGTTGAATATTCAGAGAGCCCAAGAAATAGCTGAATCTGGCCATTTAGCAAAAGTTTTTTATAATGGAGAGCGTATTTTTATCCAACATGTGGATGAACAAAAAGAAACAGCAAGAATTTATCCTTTAGATGACCCACAAAAAGAACAAGAGGTACCTTTATCAAGTTTGAAGGAAAATTAAACTTTTCGTAAAAAATAAAGTGAGAACGACTACATTTGTAATCGCTCTCACTTTTTATTAGTTATATTTATGAAAACCTAACCAAAAGTTAACTTAATACCTGTACGGCTACTAAAGCCCAAGCCACTAGAAATAATAATCCTCCAATTGGAGTAATAGCCCCTAGTCTTTTCACACCAGTTATCGCTAAAATGTATAAACTTCCACTAAAGAAGATGACACCCGCAAACATTAAATAACTAGCCCACGATAGTAAAGTAGAGTCACCTATTAATGAATCCATAGACAAAATTCCAATTACTAATAAACCTAATGCATGATACATATGGTATTGGACAGCTGTATTCCAATATTGCTCATGTTTTGGTTCTGGGAATTTATTCTTTAACGCATGTGCACCAAAAGCACCAAGCATGACTCCTAAAAATGCTAAAGCAGCTCCTAAAAATAAACTTATGTTCATAATGTAATACTCCTCCAACTATGTATGAATTCATTTTCTTGCAAGTCGAAAACAGTTTCTATTGTTATGATCTAGGCGCTAACAACATTACCGAAACACCAACTAGACAAATAGTGGCCCCTATCCAATCGTAGATATCAGGTGTCTTCTTATCGATCCCCCATCCCCAAAGTACGGATAGTACAATAAAGACTCCTCCGTAAGCAGCGTACACTCGTCCAAATGAAGGAAACACTTGCCATGTGGCGATAATACCATATAATACTAAAGCTATTCCTCCGAGTAAACCTAATAACGCGGATTTATCTTCTCGTAACCATTGCCAAATTAAATAGCCCCCACCGATTTCAGCAATACCCGCTAATACAAAAAGAACAATTGCTTTCACTAATACTTTCACCTCTTACTTCGCTTTCAACTTTCTTCATTATTCCATTTATTATTGAAAAGGTGAAATTTAAACATCAGTTTTTAATGCAGAAAAACGCCATTCAATATGAATAGCGTTTTTTACTAGTTCCATAATTGAATGTTTAACCCCCGAAAAATAAATCCAAAATATTCATTCCAGTTGACGAATTTTTATTATAGAATTCTGAATAACCACAGTTTTTACAATATACAACGATGAATTGATTATGCTGAATATCAAACATTCTAGATAAACCCGTCCCTGTCATCGCTACCTCTTTCTTCTCAGCATTTGTGCTTCCACATTTTATACAACCTTTATTATCCATCTATAATCCCTCCCCTTAATATTTTTACGAATAAAGGCAAGGTAAGTTTCAAATTTCAGAGTATTCAATCGATAATTTACATACAGCAATAAACCAAATAAAATATTTAGTATGTAATTTTTCTTTAATTAATAAACTTTCGATTAGTGTGGTGTAACGAATGGGGATTCTATATCAACGGTACAAGTTGCCATTTTGGATTATTCTATCTCTTTTATTTGCTAGTGGGACGATTTCAAATTTTTTCACAGGGTCTATGTTTGAAGTTATATTAAATGGAATTTTATCTTTCATTTGTTTAATTATTGCTATTACTCTAATTTTCCAAACAATCAATAACCGTAATAAGAATAAGAAAAAGCAAGGATGAAATATATCCATGCTTTTTCATTTTCGCGTCTTCTATCCCTATTGGTTAATATCTACGTCTTCTTTTATTTGGTTTTGTAAATAACGATAATATGATAATAATGACTACCACACCAACGATTAACATAACCCAGTTAAATGGGGATCCTTCCCCACTTTCCGCTTGTGTGTCCCCTTCTGCAGATTCCTCGCTACTAACCATAAATAAATAACTACCACTCATTGGATGTCCATCTTCTCCAATAATATTATAAGTAACTGTGTATGTACCATCTTCTAATGGAGATGTGAATTTTGCTTTTAATTTATCATTATCTACAGAGTTTGAGACAGGGATTTCCTTACCCTCCTCGTTTGTTAATGTGACTAAACTATTTTCGTTAATAGCTGTTTCAAATTGCAAAGTAATTTCACTTAAAGAACTATCAATAATTTGTCCATCAGTTGGATTTGATGCTTTTAAATAGGTATGTGCAAATGTTGCCTGTGCAAATGTAAATAAAAGAATCAACGTACCAAAAATGATTTTTTTCATATCATACTCCTTCAATATTGATTGGTAGTATTATATTGTTGTAGTCCCAAAATTAGACTTATTTAATCGAATGATGTCGGTTACATTTTATTGTCATATAGTTCAAAAAAAGAATTAATGTTAGGCTATTGTAAATCAGCACCAATTATTGCTAAAATGAATAGTGCAAGTTCATATCGAGAAGAATGTAGGGGAGCTGGTGTTGCCAGCTGAGATTGTGTCCTTTAGACACTAACCCTTTGAACCTGATTTGGTTAATACCAGCGTAGGGAACATTGACTTCAAATTTTTTTATCATTTGAATGAATATGTTTTTATGACGTCTGGGAATATTCCTAGGCGTTTTTTATTTCTTCGAAGAATATGGATTGACAATTCATATGGATGGAGGATTTAACATGAAAAAATTATTATCGTTGTTGATGCTGACTGTTTTCGCACTTGTAGGCTGCCAATCAAAGTCAAATGATTCAGACACTTCAGCAAATGATACAAACAAAGAATTGAAAAAAGTATCAGTAGTCTTAGATTGGACTCCGAATACAAACCACACAGGATTATATGTAGCAAAAGAAAAAGGATTTTTTGAAGAACAAGGGTTAGATGTTGAAATTATCATGCCTGGAGATGCAGGTGCTGACCAACTTGTTGCATCTGGCAACGCAGACTTTGGTGTTAGTTATCAAGAAGGAATTACCTTAGCACGTACTCAAGGTGTACCGATTGTATCGCTCGCTGCTATCATTCAACACAATACATCTGGGTTCGCCTCACCTGCAGATTTAAATATTACTTCTCCTAAAGATTTTGAGGGGAAAACATATGGTGGCTGGGGCTCCCCTATTGAGCAAGCCGTATTGCAAACTCTTATGACAGTAGATCAAGCAGATATCAATAAATTAGATATTGTTAACGCAGGTAATGCAGACTTCTTCACTATGAAAAATCAAGGAATAGATTTTGCGTGGATTTATTATGCTTGGACAGGTATTGAAGCTGAATTACGCGGCGAAAAGATTAATATGATTTACTTAACGGATTATACTGAAAAACTAGATTACTACACACCGGTTCTTGCAACAAATGAAGATATGATTTCTAACAATCCGGATACTGTAAAAGCATTTGTAACTGCTGCAGCACAAGGATACCAATTCGCAATAGAAAACCCTGAAGAAGCTGCAAACATCTTATCAGTAGCAGTACCAGAACTAGATTCAGAACTAGTTTTAGAAAGTCAAAAATGGCTAAGCTCTAAATACCAGGACGACGCTCCACGTTGGGGTGAACAAAAACTAGAAGTATGGAAAAACTACGCTGATTGGATGACAGAACACGGTGTATTAGAAGACGAATTTGATCCAGAAAAAGCATTTACAAACGAGTTCTTACCGGAATAAGGAGATGGTATTTATGGCAAACGCATTATTAAGTATACAAATCATTCCGAAAACAAATAATGGCGAAAGTGTAATTCCATACGTTGATGAGGCAATCTCAGTAATCGATGCTTCAGGTGTAAAATATCAAGTGAATCCACTTGAAACTACAATGGAAGGTGAACTTTCTGAATTACTTTCTATCGTTGAGAAAATGAATCATAAAATGATTGAACTAGGTTGTCCAGGTGTGCTCTCCCAAATCAAAATATCTTACAACCCAAATGGTGTTTCTATGGACCAATTAACGGAGAAATATCGTTAATATGAAAAAATTATGGATCCGTGGAGGAAGGTCTTTTCTCTTCCTCCTTTTTTTATTCATCCTTTGGGAAGTACTAGTTCGGGTAACTGAAACACCAAAATGGTTATTACCAGCACCATCCGATATTATTCATGAAGCGATTGTTGGATTTAACACTTTCTATGGTCATATTTTTTCAACGATATATTTAACATTGCTCGGTTTATTAATTGGTTGTAGCGTTGGTCTTTTGATTGCTATTATTCTTTATCGTTTACCTAAAGTAAACGAATTGTTATACCCACTTTTAATACTGTCACAAAATATACCGACGATTGTCCTTGCTCCCCTACTAATTATTTGGTTCGGGTTTGGAATGTTGCCAAAGCTAATAGTTATTAGCCTTGTATGTTTCTTCCCAATCGTAGTATCTAGTATGGACGGATTTAGACAAACAGCACCAGAATTAAAGCATTACATGCAAATGGTTGGTGCAACGCGAAATCAAATCTTTTGGAAGCTTGAGTTTCCACACTCACTTCCTTCGATCTTTTCAGGGCTGAAAATAGCTGCAACTTACAGTGTCATGGGGGCTGTAATTTCAGAGTGGCTTGGCGCAAAAACAGGTATTGGTGTATATATGACCCTTGCCCAATCATCATTTAGAATTGACCGAGTTTTCTTAGCGATTTTCTTCATTATGTTCTTGAGTGTCATTTTGTTTGGAGTGATTCGCTCAATCGAAAAACTTGTTGTAAAGGGAAGAAAGGAAGGTTCTTAATTTGTTATTAAAGATTAAACAATTGAATAAAACATTCGGGGACCTTCACGTCTTAAAAGATATTCATTTACATGTTGCAGAAGGAGAATTCGTTGCGATCCTCGGCCCATCCGGAAGCGGAAAAAGTACTCTTTTCCAATTAATAGGTGGAAATCAATTTCCCGATCAAGGTGAAATTCTTTTGAATGATGAACTGATTAATGGAAAGAAAGGTTTTATCAGTTACATGCCACAGCAACCTTCCCTATTTCCTTGGCGTACGGTTTTAGAAAATATGGTGCTCGCCTCTGAGTTACAAGGAAAACCGGACTATGAAAGTGCAAAACAGTGGCTTCGTAAGGTTGGACTCGCAGAGTTTGAAAATTCCTATCCAATTGAATTATCCGGTGGGATGAAGCAACGAGTATCTTTTATCCGCGCTTTATTAAGTAAACAAAACCTACTTTGTTTAGATGAGCCCTTTTCAGCTTTAGATGAATTTACAAGATTGAAAATGCAAAAATGGCTTCTTTCAGTTTGGGAAGAAAATCGAAAATCGGTATTATTCATTACCCATAGTATTGAGGAAGCTCTATTTCTATCAGACCGTATTTATATTTTATCGAAAAGACCTGCGCAGATTAAAGCTGAGATCAAAGTCCCCTTCTCACGACCTCGGGACGAAAGATTACTTGAAACAAATGAATTTTTCACACTAAAGCAAGAAATCTTCCAATACATTAAGGAGGAAATTGAATGATTATCGATGCACATATTCATTTGGATCATTATGAAGAAAAAGAACAAAACATGATTTTGTCTTCATTAGAGAAAAATGATGTACAGGCTTTAATTGCAGTTTCTTTTGATATGGAATCTTGCTTGAGGAATTATCAATTGTCGTTAGGTGATTCACGTGTGAAGCCAGCTTTCGGTTTTCATCCAGAGCAAGAAATCTCTTCGCAGGATACTTTAAATCAACTTTTTTCGTGGATGGAACAGCATGTCGATGAGATGGTAGCTGTCGGTGAAGTCGGTCTACCTTACTATAAAAAGATAGAAAGCGAGATCCCTTTTGATTATGCACCTTACATGGAATTACTTGAAAGATTTATAGAATTTTCATCAAAGTGGGATAAGCCCATTGTACTTCATGCGGTATATGAAGACGCTGCATTAGCGTGTAATTTACTTGAAAAACATAGTGTAAGAAAAGCGCATTTTCACTGGTTTAAAGGTGATGAAGATGTTGTAAGGCGTATGATTCAAAATGGTTATTTCATCTCCATTACACCGGATGTATTATACGAGGATGAAATTCAAAAGCTTGTTCAAGAGTATCCGATTGAGTTAATGATGGTTGAAACTGACGGTCCTTGGCCATTTGAAGGACCATTTTCAGGTCAAATGACTGACCCGAAAATGATTCACTACTCAATCGAAAAAATTGCCGAGCTAAAAGGGTTAGATGTTGTAGAAACAGAACGTGTTCTCTATGAAAATACTAAAAAGTTTTACGAGATTTAATTACCACCACCTAACAAAGAAAGCATGAGTCCATAATTTGAACTCATGCTTTTCATATTTCGCAAACTAAACTGTTGCACTATTGTTAACAAATTCCTCAAACGCTTCCTTATTTAAAGGTTTACTATAATAATAACCTTGTCCAAATATTAAGCCGTCTTCACATAACTGATCAACATGTTCTTTTAATTCAATTCCCTCTGCAATGACATTGAGTCCAATAGATTTCGCTAAATTTAATACAGCTAGGACAATCGCTTGGCTTTCTTGATTGACATGAATGTCTTTTACAAAGGATTGATCGACTTTTAATGTGTCAATCGGGAGATGTTTAATATAGCTCAATGAACTATATCCTGTACCAAAATCATCAACAGAAATCTGAATACCAAGCTTTCGGATTTCTTGTAAGATGTCTACCGTATTTTTTAGATCGGCAAAAATGCTTTCTGTCACTTCAAACTCTAGCCATTTTGGATCCAATCCTGTATCCTTTAATATTTGTTGGACTTTATCTAAAAAGTAGGGGTCTTCTAATTGGCGAACGGATATGTTAACAGAAACAGAAAGATTCCCTAATCCAGTATCTTGCCATTCTTTCGTTTGTTTACAGCTTTCTCTTAATATCCATTCACCTAATGGCATAATTAGCCCTGTTGATTCAGCCAGGGAGATGAATTTCATCGGTGGGATTACTCCTAAATCAGGATGTTTCCATCTAACCAATGCTTCCATTCCTATAAGCTCATTTGTAGAAATGTTCAGTTTTGGTTGATATTCTAAGTAAAATTGTTTTTCTTTAATACCATTTCTCAAAGCATTTTCAAGTATTCTACGTTCAAAGGATTGGTGCTCAATAGCTTCATTAAACACTCTGAAACCATTTTTCCCTTTCCCCTTCACAGTGTAAAGTGCATCATCTGCATTTTTAATTAACTCATCTGGATTTGTTCCGTGATCTGGATAAATAGATACTCCAACACTACATGTAATTGTATGTTCAATACCATTTAAGTTAATTGGAGTATTAAACTTTTCCAGAAGCCTTTTCACAATAGTAATGGCATCATCTTCACCCTTAACATCTTTTAACATCACCATAAATTCGTCGCCACCTAGTCTAGCTGCAACATCTTTTGGATGAATTGTTGATTTAATTAATTTAGCTGTTTCTTGTAAGACAAGATCTCCCGTATCATGGCCCCATTGATCATTGATATTTTTAAAGTTATCTAAATCTATAAATAGAATGGCTAATTTTGCCTTATTCTTTATTCTATAAGACATTTCTTCACGAAGCTGACTCAAAAAAGAGCGTCGGTTTGGAAAATTCGTTAAAGAGTCATGGTACGCCATATGGTATATTTTCTTCTCTACCTCTTTACGACCACGAATATCTCTCATCACAACTAACAATAAATCATTTTCAGAATAAGTAGGTGTACTAACAGCCCGAATTGTTGCTTCAACATCGACGTATTCCCCTAAATTATTTAGAATGCGAAATTCCATCAATAGTGGTTCTTTACGTTTTCTACAGTAAGTTTGTGCATCGTGTTTTACACCTTCAAGATCCTCATGGTGAATTAAGTCAAAAAAGTTTCTAGTCTTTAATTTATTCAAATCATATTTCAAGAGACTATTAAATGTTGGCGAAACATATTTAAATTCTCCATTTGGTTCAATAAGAGCTAACAAATTAATGGTGTTTTCAGCAATTAATCTGTAATTTTCATTGTTTCTCATTGCTTCTTCTTCAAATTGTTTTGCTTTCGTGATCTCAGAACTAATGGAATAATACTGCGTAATTTCACCATGTTCATTTTTAATAGGAACAATAATAGTATAGACCCAATATTTCGATCCATCTTTCCGTTTGTTTAATATTTGCCCCTTCCAAACATGCCCTTCTCTTAATGTTGAAACCATTTCATTTAATTCATTTGCTTTAAACGTATCTGAAAAAAGTATTGCATGATATTGACCAATAATTTCTTCCCTATCGTACTGACTCACTTCGCATAATAAGTCATTTACATACTCAATTTCACCTTTCAAATTTGAAACAGCCAAAATTGATGTTTGATTTAATGCATATTCTAATTTGCGAAGTCTATATAATTCCTGTTTTACAACTTCAGGTAAGATTGTCATATCCATTACTTCATTATTTACATCATTATATTCCATGTGAAAAATACTCCTTTTTTGTAGGACGAATGCTAAATTGAAATACCCAATCTGTATTTTTATTTATTTCTTAATAATATCGCATTTCAATTTTGTATACAATTTTTCTTGACTTGAAACTTAATATATACATTCATTATTTACTTTTCCTTTGTGAGTATTTACATGTCCCTTGAAAAGGAATAAAAATCTCGTTCAGCATTTAATTTTTGTACATTAATATTCTTAGATTTTAAATCTAAGGAAAATTAGAATGATGTCTCAGACCTATGACCGATACCCAAACTAATAAATTTGTGATATCATTGTCAGGTTGCTGTTTTAATTTTATTAAAATAGTAATAAGAATTTCTTACATTTTGTTAGAAGTTCCCCGATCAGGTATATCCTGCAAATATATTGAGAGGTGGAAATAAATTGGATTATCGAGTTTTACTATATTATCATTATACTCAAATTGAGGACCCTGCTGCTTTTGCCGCAGAGCATTTAGCATTTTGTAAATCAATCAATTTAAAAGGCCGAATTCTTGTAGCACAAGAAGGTATCAATGGTACTGTTTCAGGTACAGTTGAAGATACAAATGCTTACATGGAGCATATGAAAAATCATCCATTATTTGAAGGCATTGTCTTCAAAATCGATGAAGCGGAAGGTCATGCATTTAAAAAAATGCATTGTCGTCCACGTCCAGAGCTTGTTAACTTAAGCTTAGAAGACGATGTTAATCCGCATGAGATTACAGGTCGTTACCTAACACCTCAAGAGTTCTTTGAGGAAATGCAACGTGAAGACACGGTTGTATTAGATGTGCGTAACACTTATGAATATGATGTAGGTCACTTCCGTGGTGCAATTCGCCCAGAGGTAGAAACATTCCGTGATACACCACAATGGGTACGCGATAACAAAGAATTATTCGAAGGTAAACGCGTATTAACATATTGCACAGGTGGTATTCGTTGTGAAAAATTCTCTGGCTGGTTAAAACGTGAAGGTATTGGTGAAGAAGTAGGTCAATTACACGGTGGTATCGCTACTTACGGTAAAGATCCTGTCGTTAAAGGGCAACTTTGGGATGGACAAATGTACGTGTTTGACGAGCGTTTAACTGTTCCAATTAACCAAGTAGAACACGTTGTAGTTGGTCGTGATCATTACGATGGTACACCATGTGAACGTTATGTTAATTGTGCAAGCCCTGAATGCAATAAGCAAATTCTTGCATCAGAGGAGAACGAAGCAAAACACCTTGGTGGTTGTACAATCGAATGTACAAAAGATCCACGTAACCGTTATGTTGCAAAACATAACTTATCAGAAGAATTTGTTGCTGAAGTTGTTGCGAAATTAGAAGCAGAACAACAACTTGTAAAATAAGAAGTTAAAGGGAACTCCGATTAAGGAGCTCCCTTTTTATATTTTATATACTTCCTTTACAGTATCCAAAAGAGCATGTAAGGCATTAGTTTTGTAGCGTTCTTTTTTTACAACAACGCCTATTTTCCAAGGGATATATTGACTACTAATTTCTTTAGTACTAATGCTTTTACCAAACATTTTTATTAAAGGGTTTGGTACGAGTGCAACTCCTAAGCCTTCATGTACTAAAGACATTAATAAATCCCATTGAGCAGTACTATAAACAATATTCGGGACAAATCCCTCTTGCCTACAACTATCAAGAACGATCTGGCGAAGCGCAAATGTTAAATCATACAAGATCCATTCTTCATCTTTTAATTGTTCAAGCCTTATTTCATTGGCATCTTTTAATCTATGATTTTCCGGCAAACATGCAACAAAGTGTCCTTCATATATTAAACTTTCCTCTATTTCATTGCTTTTCGTTGGAAGTACAACAAATGCAACATCTAATTCCCCTTTTTCTACAAGCTTCGTTACTTCTAACCCACCGTCTTCTACTATTTCCAGCGTTACATCTGGAAATTTACTCTTGAACTGCTTTGCTACCTTTGGAAAGAAAAAAGTACCGATAATTTGAGGTAATCCAATTTTTAAATGTCCTTTTATTTGATTACGTGATTCTCCCAGTTCTAGCTCTAAATCTTTCATTTCCTGAAGAATTACTAACGATTTTTCGTAAAGCAATTTTCCCTCGTCTGTTAAACGAAGAATTCGATTTGTACGGTCTATTAATGTATAACCAAGCATTTTTTCTAACTTTTGTATTGTCTTTGAAAGGGATGGTTGTGCTATGTATAGTTCTTCACTAGCCTTCGAAAAACTTCCGCATTCTACAACGGTTTTAAACGCCTCTAAATCTCGTAAATTCACCAAGAACCCTCCCATTATTCTAATTTCGCATACTGATTATGTTATTTATGTATTTTACATTATAATCAATCAATTTTACACTTTCTGTAAAGGGGTTAGGATTAGATTAAATTCATTTCAAACAAAGGGGATATAGTATGACGTCTTGTAAAGTAGCTGTTGTACAAGCTGGTTCGATTGTCATGAATAAAGAGAAATGTATCGATAAAGCAATTAACTTAATTCAAGAGGCTGGAGATCAAGGGGCAAACATTATTGTATTTCCTGAAGCTTACATTCCAGCATACCCTCGTGGGATGAGTTTTGGTGCGGTTGTTGGTAGTCGAACAGCAGAAGGACGTAATGAGTTTTTACGCTATTCAACTAACGCTATTACCGTTCCGGGACCAGAAACAGATCGATTAGGTGAAATTGCAAAAAAAGTTGGGGCTTATGTAGTTATGGGAGTAATCGAACGTGATTCAGAATTTAGCGGTGGGACACTTTATTGCACAGCTATTTTCATCGGTCCTGATGGAACTTTGCTAGGGAAACATCGAAAGTTGAAACCAACTGGAAGTGAACGTCTCATTTGGGGTGAAGGAGATGGCAGTACACTTCCTGTATTTGATACACCGTATGGAAAAATTGGTGCAGTCATTTGTTGGGAAAACTACATGCCCCTTCTACGTACCGCTATGTATGAGAAAGGCATCCAAATTTATATTGCTCCAACTGCTGATCATCGAGATTCATGGTTTGCAACGATGCGCCATATTGCTTTAGAAGGCAGATGCTTTGTATTATCATGTAACCAATATAGTACAAAGGATATGCACGAAAATGATTTGTTGGAATCAGAAGATATGCAAAAAGCGCCATTTGAACTGACGCGTGGTGGTAGCTGTATCATTAACCCACTGGGAGAATTTTTAGTGGAACCAGTCTTTGGAAAAGAAGAAATATTATATGCGGACTTAGATCTAAATGATATTACACGCGGTCATTTTGATTTTGATGTTGTAGGTCATTATAATCGTAGAGACATTTTCAAGCTAATTGTGAATGAGGAAAAACAGTAAATTTAACGGGATGTTTTGAAAGTGAATCTTTCATAACATCCCTTCTATTTTATAGATTTTGTGATAATCGAATCATGTCTCTGCATTGAATTCCATTTTCATAGATTTCATCAGAATAATGTTTTACGAAAAAATCGTGGTCAATTCCTGTTATTCTAAAACCACATTTTTGATACAAGGCAAGCTGTGGAATACTTGAATTTCCCCCACCAATTTCGATTGTTTTATAGCCACTTGCCCTAGCCTTTTGAATGGCATCCAATACCAATTGTTTCCCTAAGCCCTTCCCCTGATGCTCTTCAGCCACCGCTACGTTGACGATTTCAACAGTTTCAGGTCTAGTTGGAAGTAATACATAAACTCCAATCATTTTATGATCCACTTCAGCGATATAGCAATTTCACCTCGCCAAGTATCCTTCAACTATTTTTATAGATGGATCTGCTAATAATAATAAATCCATTGGTGGCTTCTCATGATTGTTTAATTCTCTAATAATCATAAGCTACTCCTATAAATAAATTCTCTTATTATCGGTAAGTCTGGTGGACTAATGTTCTGCGGCAGATTATGGGGATCAAAAAAAGATATAGCTTGAGACTCACCTTCCTCAATTCTAATCTTGCCTTCGTAGTCGTTACAAATGTATGCCGAGACTACGTTATACACTTCATCACCATGAGGATATTTATAATAAAATTCTTCCCCAGAGTATACATTGAATAGCTCTAATTTATTGGCTATTAATCCTGTCTCTTCATAAAGTTCTCTTTTTGCTGCTTGTTCTAAAGTCTCACCGAGTTCCAAGGAACCACCAGCTAGCCCCCAGCAATTATTGTCTTTTCGAAGTTGCAACAAGATTTCCCTTTTTTCATTCTGTAAAATGACACAAGCTCCAACCATAATCAAAGGTCTCGTACCGACAACTTTCCTTAATTCCATTATGTAATTCATAAATTTCCTCCTGGTAAACTGGACTTATTAAAGAGTACTTCAATAATAAACGACATTTCTCCTTCTTTGAGAAATGTCGCTTAGTTGTTCATATTAATCTCAAACCTACATCTCTTTAGGAGCTTGTATTCCTAATAGTCTCAACCCTTCTTTTAAAACGAGTTGAACAGAATGTACTAAAGAGAGTCTTGCCTGTTTTTGTTGCAGGTCGTCTAATATTCGAACAGAACCATAATATTTATTGAATGCTTTAGAAAGTTGAAGAACATATTTTGCAATTTGAGATGGGTCGTATTCATCAAATGCACGATGAATGACATCTGGAAATGCCATTAACTTTGTAATAACTTGCCAAGCCTCTTCATCATCGAGTAATATTGCCTCATGATCAGCTTTGTAATTACCTTTCTTTAAAATAGATGACGCACGTGCATGAGTATATTGAACATAAGGTCCAGTTTCCCCTTCAAATCTCAACATATCTTCAAGTGAAAACTCAATGTCGTTTAAACGGTAATTCTTCAAATCATGGAATATTACCGCACCGGTCCCTACTTGGCGAGCAACATCATCTTTTTCAGCAAGTGTCGGATTCTTTTCCACTATATTTTCCTTAGCAAGAGTGATTGCATCCTTTAAAACTTCCTCTAGTAAAACCACTTTCCCTTTACGAGTTGACATTTTTTTGCCGTCTTTTAACATCATTCCAAAAGGAACATGCTTCATCCCTCTATGCCACTTGAAGCCCATCTTTTTTAAGACAGTGATAAACTGCTTAAAATGTAGAGATTGTTCATTTCCAACTACATATAATGACTTTTCGAATTGATACGTGTTTTGACGATAGATGGCAGCTGCAAGATCACGTGTAGCATATAAAGTACTTCCGTCATTTTTCTTAATTAAACAAGGAGGTAAATCTTCCCCAACTTCTATAATCATCGCTCCATCCGACTCTACTAATAAATTTTTCTCATCTAGTAACTGAACAACTTGATCCATTTTATCGTTATAAAATGCTTCTCCATGATTGGAATCAAAATGGATACTAAGAAGTTGATAGATCTTATTAAACTCTTTTAGGGATTCTTCTCTAAACCAAGACCACAGCTTTAACCCCTCTTCATTTCCGTCCTCTAATAACTTGAACCACTGTCTTGCTTGATCATTAAGTTGCTCGTTTTGTTCTGCTTCCTCATGAAATTTAACATATAATTTCAAAAGCTCTTTAATTGGAGTTTCTTTAACCTTTTGTTCATTTCCCCATAGTTTATAGGCAACGATCAATTTTCCAAATTGAGTTCCCCAGTCCCCTAGATGGTTAATTCTAATCGCTTGATAACCACACTTTTCCGCAATGAGAGCAAGCGAATTTCCTATTACTGTAGAACGTAGATGACCCATTGAAAATGGTTTGGCGATATTCGGAGAAGAAAAGTCAATTGTAATAACCTTCTTGTCTCCTATGTTTAAATCTCCATAATTCTCACCTTTAGAGAGGATCTCATTCAAGACATTTGCAGATACGACGCTTTTATTTAAAAATACATTCACATATCCACTAACTGCTTCCGAATGATGAAATTGTTTTGGAAGTTTGAGAATTTGCACAAGCTCTTTCGCGATTTCTTGAGGAGACTTTTTGTAGATCTTCGCCAATTCAAAACATGGAAATGATAAGTCCCCTTGGTTCTCGAATTTCGGTCTCTCAATCATACTTTCTACCTTTGTTAAATCTAGATGTTCTTGTAATTGCTCATATAACACTTCTGCGAATTCCTTTTTATAGTCCACTGTTCACTCCTCCTTAAAATAAAATAGACTCTCGGCATTCGCCGAGCTTTGTGGTTCAAGGATTTTCCTCAAACCAATTTATTTCATCCCTCCTATTTTAGGTGGGATTTTTTAATGTTCATTTTTTTAAAACTGGAAATTAATTATCAAAATATTTTCACG
>NZ_JBMIRP010000052.1:0-17871 GCF_049202975.1 Ureibacillus sp. MALMAid1270
AGCCAGTACATCCATGTACAAGTGAAGTGATAATGGCAAAGAGGTCACACCCGTTCCCATACCGAACACGGAAGTTAAGCTCTTTAGCGCCGATGGTAGTTGGGGGCTTCCCCCTGTGAGAGTAGGACGTCGCTTCGCAAAGATAACACCGCTGATATTCAGTGGTGTTTTTTTATACCCAACTACCATGAAAACTGAAGGTTCGGCGCGATTTAAGAAACAAAGAATAAAATTACAGAGTAACGAATGTCTCACAATAAGTTAATATATGTATAATAACTAGAGATATCTAGAGGGAATTTAAGGGGAGATGGGGAAATGAAAGCTGTAATTCAGAATGAATTTGGGGGAGCAGAAGTACTTACGTATACAGATATTAAAAAACCAAAAATTGGTGAAAATGAAGTATTAATAAAAGTAGCTTATACGAGTGTGAATTATGCAGATATCAAAACACGTAATGGAAATAAAGACAAAGGGAATTTTCCATTAATCTTAGGCTTGGATGCTGCAGGGACGATAGAAGAGGCTCATCCTAATTCATCCTTTTCAAAGGGAGATCGAGTAATCGCGTTTCCTAAAAACGGCTCATATGCTGAATATGTTGTTGCAAATGAAAACTTAGTTTTTAAAATTCCAGAACTTCTTTCATTCGAAATAGCAGCTGCAATACCAACCGTATCAATTTTATCTTATATATTACTTCACGAAATTGGACAAGTACAAGAAATGGATACCATTGTAATTCACAGTGCTGCAGGTGGAGTGGGTTCCATGCTAGTACAATTAGCAAAATTAGCGAATGTTCAAAAGGTGATTGCCACAGTTGGAAATCTGTCTAAAGAAGATTATGTTAAGAAATTAGGTGCTGACGTTGTTTGTACTTATGATACATTTAGAGATGTCGTATTAAGTCAAACAAATAAACAAGGTGCTAATGTGATATTTGACTCGATTGCAGGTGAAGTAACTGGAAGTAGCTTAGAGTGCTTAGCTTTGTATGGTACACTTGTTCAATTTGGTAATAGTAGTGGAAAGACTGCTACTTTTAAAACAAGTGATGTTCATAGTAGTTGCAGAAATGTTAAAGGGTTTAGTTTAGGAACAACTCGAAAACATGATCCGAAGCGATTAGCACCTGTTGCAGAAAAGGTGTTGGATTTATTTGCTTCAAACAAAATTTCAATTCCTGTTTCTCAAGTATTTAATTTAAGTGAGGCAGCAGAAGCTCATAAATTAATGGAAAGCCGTAATTATAAGGGGAAATTATTGTTAAAAATATAAAGGTAGTTAGTTATTCTTATTAGCAAGTGTTCTTTAATGTGAGCTCGGAATCTCTTAAACCGATGGAACTTAAAAAGGTATTTATAAATTAAATGTAGAACCCTTACTTAGGGGGTGCTTGTGAATGAAAATAAGAAGAGCCACAATTAAGGATGCTGAAGGAATTGCAAAAGTACATGTAGATAGTTGGAGAACGACGTATAAAGGAATCATTCCTGATGAGTTTTTGAAAAATCTATCCTATGAGAAAAGAACTGAACTCTGGATCGCTAATATATCAAAATCGGATAATTATTTACTTGTAGCGGAGACTTCAAAAGGTGAAATTATCGGCTTTGCAGACATTTGGAAAAGAGAAACAAATACAATGCCTGATGCAACAGATCTAACATCTATTTACTTACTAGAAGAGTATCAAGGGAAAGGTGTAGGAAAAGCTTTACTTAAGAAACTATTTCTACAAATTAAAGAACAGGGCTATCAAAAGGTATTTGTTGAGGTGTTAGAAGATAATAAGACATGTTCGTTTTATGAATATTATGGAGCAAAGTTATACGATACTGTACAAATAAAAATTGGTGGGAAAATCCTAAATGAACGAATTTATGTATGGGATGACGTAGATGAAGTTCTAACAAAATTAAGTAATGTTAAGTTGATTGAAGAAAAGGTCCAATGAAATATTATTTATTCACTAAAGTGTACTGACCAAAAAGTATGAAAGGATTACTTTTGGTCAGTTTTTTTATTACATAAATCTTTTAAAGTGCGTTTCTAATTAACTATATCTAACAATGAGATATTTTTTCGAGGTTGTATTAAGTATAATAGAAAGGAGAATTTTGAACGGAGTGAGATTATGAAGAAGGAGAAACCGCTAGTTGAGGCACTTCAACAATTTGTCGAGAAAAAAACCGTTTCAATGCACGTTCCTGGCCATAAAAATGGTTTATTGTCTAATTTACCAAAAGAGTTGAAAACAGCTCTTACATACGACGTGACAGAATTAACAGGGTTAGATGACTTCCATCATCCTGAGGAAGCAATATTAGAAGCGGAAGGATTGTTAGCAGAAACCTATCAATCAGATCGAAGTTTCTTCTTAGTAAATGGCTCAACAGTAGGGAATTTAGCAATGATTTATGCAACGTGCAAAAAGGATGAGAACATCATTATCCAAAGAAATGCACATAAATCCATCTTCCATGCCCTTGAGCTTGTTGGAGCGAATGCCATTTACGTAACACCAGAATGGGATGAAAAAACAAAGACATACACATCTGTATCAACCGACACGATAAAGAGTGCCATTGAAATACATAAGAATGTAAAAGCCGTTGTACTGACGTATCCAACCTATTATGGTGTGGCTTCCAAAGAACTTCAAGCTCAAATTGAACTATGCCATTCATATAATGTTCCCGTTTTAGTAGATGAAGCACACGGGGCCCATTTTATAGCAAACAAGGATTTCCCACCTTCAGCCCTACAACTAGGTGCAGATATAGTTGTCCAATCCGCACATAAAACATTACCTGCCATGACTATGGCTTCGTTTTTGCATATTAAATCTAAACTTGTTAATGTTGAAAAAGTAAATCACTATTTACGCATTTTACAGTCAAGTAGCCCATCATACTTACTGCTGGCTTCATTAGACGATGCGAGACACTATATACAAACCTATTTAGAAAGTGATGCGGTTTATTTTTTGGATAGAAGAAAACTTTGGGTTGAAGCATTACAATCAATTCAGTCATTAGAGGTTGTAGAAGTGGATGACCCACTAAAATTACTATTAAGAGTAAAAGGATATACAGGATTCCAATTAAAAACAGCACTAGAAACCCAAAAAATATATGTTGAATTGGCGGATACTAACCAAGTACTTCTTATTTTGCCTTTACTTAAAAATGGACAAACTTATCCATTTGCAGATTTACGAATGCGAATAAAGGATGCCGTTTCTATCCTTAAGAAAGAACCTATTATTCGCAATGTGAGCGATTATACATCATTTGAAATAGCTAAAATTACAATGCCGGAAAATTCATTTGCTCAAGTTGAGCAGAATGAAACGGAATGGATTCCCTATACACGATCTATAGGTAGGATTTCAGCTGGAATGGTTATCCCATATCCTCCAGGAATCCCACTATTTGTTCCAGGAGAAAAAATTACAGTCTCAAGATTAAGTCAACTAGAAGAGTTACTTATGACAGGTGCAACCTTCCAAGGAACACATCAACTAGAGAATAAGCTGATTTTAGTCATAAAGTAACAGTCGGAGGAATATAAAAATGAAAAGTAATTTATTTATTACATTTGAAGGTCCAGAAGGGGCAGGGAAAACTACTGTATTACAAAATATTGTAGAACGACTGCAAACTGAAAATGTAGACTTTTTATCAACAAGAGAGCCAGGTGGCATTGAAATAGCAGAAAAAATACGTGAGGTGATTTTAAACCCAGCACATACTGCGATGAATGAAAGAACAGAAGCTCTTTTATACGCTGCAGCGAGAAGTCAGCATTTCTTTGAAAAGGTACAACCTGCGTTAGAAAAAGGACAACTTGTTTTATGTGATCGTTTTATTGATTCATCATTAGCATATCAAGGACATGCCCGTGGTATTGGGATCGATGAAGTTTTAGCAATAAATGAATTTGCTATTGGAAAGCGAATGCCTGACCTAACGATTTACTTTGATTTAGAGCCTAGTATTGGACTAGCTCGGATTCAAGCCCATAGTTCACGTGAAGTGAATCGGTTAGATATTGAAAGTTTAGTATTCCATGAAAAAGTGAGTGAAGGTTATCGACTTGTAATGGAGCGATATCCAAATAGAATTAAGATGGTAAATGCCAATCAATCAATAGAAAAAGTAACGGAAGATGTTTGGGACATTTTAACAAAAGTTCTAAATGAAAAGAAATGAGTATTCTATCTTAATATGTTATAATGATAGCAATATTTCACTAACTAGAACTTGTTATAACGTGATTCTCACATGATCTATGGTATTAATAATTTATATTGAAATTTTTCAAGTTAATTAAATTTCAGATTAGTTAGAACGTATCAAGGCATGAAATTATATACTATGTATATTAACCTTCAATGGAGTATACACGAAGTTTATTATAATAACGAGGAGTGAAGCGAGATGAAATTAGTTGTTGCAGTAGTTCAAGATCAGGATAGTAATCGCTTGGCCGGTGCATTGACGAAGAATAACTTCCGAGCTACAAAGTTAGCAAGTACAGGTGGATTTCTTCGTTCAGGAAATACAACCTTTATCATAGGGACAGATGATTCTTTAATCCCTTCGTTACTAGATATTATTCGTGATAACTGTCGTTCTAGAGAACAGCTTGTCTCTCCTGTATCACCACTAGGAGGAAATGCAGATTCTTACATTCCATATCCTGTAGAAGTGGAAGTAGGGGGAGCTACAGTATTTGTTTTACCAATTGAACAGTTCCATCATTTCTAATACTTACAAATTCACTAAGGAACTTTAAGTAATTGAAGTAAATCATTCCCCGGAATTGTCCTAAAAGTGATTGTGCTTTCAGTGTAGAGGGTGAAATAGTTGAAGATAAACCAAGATTTACGTGTAGATTTAAAAGCAAATCATCATGAAGTCAAGCAGGGAAACCAATTAGGTAATCGTTTTGGTGAGATGGTTGTGAAACAAGGATCCAAAATGCAACAAGAGCAGCTTACAAGGCTGTTAGGAGATATTTCATCTGCTGGAGAACGTGTGGCAAGATCTCGAAATCTAAGAGAGCTAGCACGCTTTAAAATGCTTGTAAAACGTTTCTTACAAGAAGCAGTGAATTATGGGCTTGAAATGAAGCAATCACATACTTGGAACCGTTACGGTGAAGGACGTCGATTAAAAGTAGTTGAAACGATTGATCAGAAGTTGGTTGAGCTTGCTGAGGATTTGTTAAATGAAGAAAAAGAAACAATCAATTTACTTGATAAAATCGGCGAAATAAAAGGTTTGTTAATTAATCTATATATGTAAGCCCGTGTCTCTCTAGGACGACACGGGATTTTTTCTAAAATAATTTTCCCGGTGCATTTGCCCGTTTAGCTCCAACCCATTACTTAGGGATTTAATAATTTTCTTTATAGAGACAGGTGAAAGATTTTGATAGAGAGTGTCAAAAAGCTTACAAAAGTACAACCAGTTGTTATGAAGCAACTTCAAACAATCTATGAAAAGAATCGAACTGGACATGCATATATTTTTGACGGTGCGAAAGGGACAGGAAAAAGAGATGTAGCAATGTTTTTTGTGAAATTATTATCCTGTCTTAACGTGTCGAAAAATGTTCCATGTGAAACATGTAGAAATTGTAAACGTATTGATTCTGGCAACTATCCTAATCTATTTCAAATAGAGCCTGATGGACAGTCTATTAAAATCGATCAAATACGTGATCTTATTTCTGAGATGACAAGAACAGGATTTGAGGAAGGTCGCAAATTTTATATTATTCATCATGCAGACCGTTTAAATAATTCTTCAGCGAATACATTACTTAAGTTCCTTGAAGAACCAGACGGCGAAGTTACTGCAATACTGCTAACTGAAGCCTATCATTCGATTCTTCCTACGATCCAATCGAGATGTCAGCATATTAAATTCTCTGATGTTCCAAGAGAAATAATTATGAGTAGAATGAAAGAACAAGGAATATCTCTATCGATGTCTGCAACTGTTAGTCTAGTTACAAATGATCTTGAAACTGCAATTTCTTTAGCAAAAGACGAGCAGTTTGCACATGCAAGAAAAACAGTGTTAAAATTAGTTGAAGCGGTTAAAAGAAATATACATGAAGCTTTGTTTATTGTATATGATGAATGGCTTCCTTCATTTAAAGAGAGGAGCGAAATTGAGCTAGCGCTTGATTTATTGCTCTTTGCCTATAGAGATATTGTAGCTGTTAAAGCAGATTCGAAAAGTGTGCTTGTTTATCCAGAAATGGTATCAAGTTTTAGAGAGATAGCTTTACATAGTACATATGAACAGTTATCAAATCAAATGCAATCAATTTTGCAAGCAAGACAAAATTTACAGCGCAATATGAATCGTACGCTTATGATGGAGCAGCTTATGCTGAATCTGCAGGAGGGATATACATTTGTATAATGTAGTGGGTGTCCGCTTTAAAAAAGCGGGTAAAATATATTACTTTGATCCTGCGATGTATCTACTGGAAAAGGGACAACATGTCATAGTAGAAACAGCCCGCGGGGTTGAATTTGGAAAAGTTGTTGTTCCTATGAAGCAAGTTGGTGAGAAAGATGTCGTTTTACCTTTAAAACAGGTGCTACGCCCAGCTGACGAACGCGACAAAATCCAAGTCGAAGAAAATCAGGTTGAGTCAAAACGCGCTTTTGAATTAGCCAATCAAAAAATAATCGAACATCAATTAGATATGAAGCTAGTTGATGTAGAATATACATTTGATCGTAATAAAATTATTTTCTATTTTACAGCAGAAGGTCGTGTAGACTTCCGAGAGTTAGTAAAAGATTTAGCAGCAATCTTTAGAACACGAATCGAACTTCGTCAAATTGGGGTGCGAGATGAAGCTAAACTTCTAGGCGGTATCGGACCTTGTGGACGTATGCTTTGCTGTTCAACATTTTTAGGTGACTTTGACCCTGTTTCTATTAAAATGGCAAAGGATCAAAACCTATCTTTGAATCCTACAAAAATTTCAGGAATCTGTGGTCGCTTAATGTGTTGTTTAAAATATGAAAATGATGATTATGAATCTGCAAAAGAAGGAATGCCGGACATTGGTGAAATGACAATGACACCAGATGGCTTCGGAAAAGTTATGGGGATCAATGTCCTTGAACGAATCCTTCAAGTTTACTTAGAAGAACAAGAAAGAACAGCAGAATATTCTCTAGATGAAATTCTTGAATGTGAGAAAAACTTTATATAAATAGTAACTTCATTTAGTAAAAGTTTGATAAAAGATAATGGGGTGGGCTTTTCGTGAAGGACCGTAATTTCTTAGATACTGTTATGGAGTTCGAACAACAGCTCGAATTGTTACAGCAACAATACAATGAACTTAAACAATTTGTTGCACATATGGTGGAAGATCATCAAACACTTCAAACGGAAAACCTTCACTTACGTCGGCGTTTAGAAGAACTATTATCTCAGAACGAAGATGATGATATAGAGAAGGATAGTCATGATAAACAAGCTAGAACCTTAAATATTGGGGAAGGGTACGATAATTTAGCACGACTTTATCATGAAGGTTTCCATGTTTGTCACGTCCATTTTGGAAGTATGAGAAAAGGCGAAGATTGCTTGTTTTGTCTTTCATTTTTAAATAAGCAAAACAGCTAAAGTAAGTAGTAGATAAAAAATGTGAAGGCTGAACCCATTAACTTGTGGTGTTCAGTCTTTTCTAGTAGAAAAAAGAAATTGTTGAAAGTTAGAATAATACCTAGCTTGGAACGCCTGTGAGTTCTTCTTTTTTCTTTCGATAATTGGAGGTTATGCTATGGATGAGTGGTTAAAAGAAGATGAACGACTGGATTACTTATTGGCTGAAGATTTAAGAATTATTCAAAGTCCATCTGTCTTTTCATTTTCTTTAGATGCAGTTCTATTATCAAGATTTGTTGGGGTCCCATATCAAAAAGGTCAAATCGTGGATCTATGCTCAGGGAACGGTGTCATTCCACTATTTTTAAGTGCTAGAACGAAGGCAAAGATTATTGGTGTAGAACTACAGGAACGTTTATATGATATGGCTGTTCGAAGTATAAAGTATAATAAGTTAGAAGAACAAATTTCAATGGTCCGTGGAAATGTAAAAGAAATTCCTCCTATATTAGGTATTGAAAAGTATGATGCTGTCACATGTAACCCACCTTATTTTACTGCCAATGAACTTAGCGATAAAAATGCTAGTGAGCACTATGCGATAGCACGTCATGAAATTTATTTAACTTTAGATGAGGCAGTAGAAGCTAGCAGCCGACTCTTAAAACAAGGTGGAAAAGCAGCTTTTGTTCATCGACCTGGCCGCTTACTTGATATCGTAACGGCAATGAGGAAGAATCGCCTTGAACCGAAGCGAATTCGGTTTGTTTACCCTAAGATGGGGAAGGAAGCGAACACGCTATTAATAGAGGGTATTAAAGACGGTAAACCAGATTTAAAAATATTACCGCCATTATATGTTTATGATGAACAAAATCAGTATACACAAGAAGTGAGTGAGATATTATATGGAGACAAAGGCTAATCATTTCTTTTATGTACTGGAATGCGCGGATCATACTTTTTATGCAGGTTATACGAATAATTTAGAAAAAAGAATAGCTACCCATAATGCTGGAAAAGGTGCAAAATACACAAAACCACGCACGCCAGTAAAGTGTGTATATTATGAAACATTTGAAACGAAGCAAGAGGCGATGCGAGCTGAGTATGCATTTAAACAGCTAGATCGACAAGCGAAAATAAACTATATTGGAGGGCGAATATGAAATCACAAAAAAGCAGCCTACATGAACTAGGAGCTTGCTTATACCTAGTCGCGACACCTATCGGAAATTTAGAAGATATGACAGTTCGTGCCCTTCGAATATTAAAAGAAGTGGATGTCATTGCCGCAGAAGATACACGTAATACAAAAAAGCTTTGCAATTATTTTGAAATTTCAACTCCTCTCGTTAGCTATCATGAACATAACCAAGAACAAGGTGGAGAAAAGATACTTAGTTACTTACGTGATGGAAAATCGGTAGCACTTGTTAGTGATGCGGGTCTTCCATGTATATCTGATCCTGGCGCTGACATTGTTGTAAAAGCCATTGAGGAGGATTTTGCTGTAGTACCCATTCCAGGTGCAAATGCAGCGCTAACGGCTTTAATAGCTTCAGGTATTTCCCCTCAACCTTTTTATTTTTTCGGCTTTTTACATCGACAAAAGAAAGATCGTCGCAAGCAATTGGAAATAATTGCAAATAAACAAGAAACTATTATTTTTTATGAAGCACCACACCGATTAAAAGATACGTTAAAAGATTTGGATACTGTATTAGGTGGCGAGCGTAAAATTGTACTAGCCCGGGAATTAACAAAGAAATTTGAAGAGTTTTTACGAGGTACGATTGCGGAAGCTATTGCTTGGGCAAATGAAAATGAAATTCGTGGAGAGTTTTGTTTAGTTATTGAAGGGAATCCTCTTGAAAATGAAGAAAGTGAGCAATCATATTGGGACGATATGAGTATTGTCGAACATGTTGATTACTTGATTGAAAAAGAAAATATTCTTCCAAAAGAAGCAATTAAAGAAGTAGCAAAGCTACGTGGATTGCTAAAAAGAGATGTCTACCAACAATATCATCAATAAAAATAAAAACAAAAAGCGCTGCCTACAAACTCTTCTTGTAGTAGCGCTGTTATTTATGTGAAATTATTTTTTTAATTGAGCTTGGATCTCTCTCATTAAAATTTCTGCACCCTCAGGACTTAAAATTAGTTTTCCATCTGCTAGACGGAAATTCTGATCTGATACTTCTCCAGTAACAGCACAAGTCATATTAGGCATATATTTTTTAAGGATGATTCTGTCATCATCTACATAGATTTCTAAAGCGTCTTTTTCAGCGATTCCTAATGTACGTCGAAGCTCTATAGGTATTACTACACGTCCTAATTCATCGACTTTACGAACGATACCTGTTGATTTCATAAATATTTTATCCTCCTAATTATTTTTTATCTGTCTATTTCGCCACATTTCGACATAACTTCCTTGTCTGAATAGTATAATACCAAGTTATACCATAAACGTCAATTATTTAATATCAATGAATAACTTATTAACTAATTTTTTGTGTCAAATTGTTTAAATAACATAAAAAAGTAAGATTATTAATATAAAACGACATTTAATATTGTATAGTTCCCAATAAATTATTAAATTAATACTATTATTTGTCAATAATTTATCGTAATATTCTTTCATTGAAACCATTTTCTTACTTAGTTAGAATAAATAATATATGAATATACATTGGAGGCATTTTTCTAGTGAACGAAAAAAAGACTTTTTATATAACGACACCTATTTATTATCCAAGCGGCAAATTCCATATTGGTACGGCATACACAACAGTTGCCTCTGACACAATGGCAAGATACAAACGTTTACGTGGATTTGATGTTCGATTTTTAACAGGAATGGACGAGCATGGTCAAAAAATTCAAGAAAAAGCAAATGAAGCTGGAAAACATCCACAAGTCTATGTAAATGAAATTGCAGATGCCGCTAAAAAACTATGGGCGCAAATGAATATTTCTTATGATGATTTCATCCAAACTACACAAGAGCGACATGTGAAAAGTGTAGAAGTCATTTTCCAGAAGTTTTTAGATAATGGGGATATTTATAAAGGTGAGTATGAAGGATGGTATTGTACACCTTGTGAATCCTTCTATACAGAAACACAATTAGACAATGGAAACTGCCCTGATTGTGGAAGACCGGTTCATAAAGTTAAAGAAGAATCTTATTTTTTCAATATGAAGAAATATGCGGACAGATTGTTACAATATTATGAAGATAATGTTGAGTTTATTGAACCAGAATCTCGTAAAAATGAAATGATTAACAACTTCATCAAACCGGGATTAGAAGATCTATCTGTTTCTCGTACTTCATTTGACTGGGGTATTAAAGTACCTGGAGATCCAAGACATGTCATTTATGTTTGGGTAGATGCATTATCAAACTATATTACAGCTTTAGGATATGGCTCAGATAACGAAGAATTATTCAATAAATACTGGCCTGCAGATGTACACGTAGTAGGAAAAGATATTGTACGTTTCCATACAATTTATTGGCCAATTTTCTTAATGGCGTTAGATTTACCGCTTCCTAAAAAGGTCTTTGCTCACGGATTTATTATGATGAAAGACGGTAAAATGTCTAAATCTAAAGGTAATGTTGTTTATCCAGAAATGTTAATTGAACGTTATGGATTAGATGCAACACGTTATTTCTTACTTCGTGAATTACCATTTGGTTCTGACGGAGTATTTTCACCAGAATCATTCGTTGAACGTACAAACTTTGACTTAGCGAACGATTTAGGGAATTTATTAAACCGAACAGTTTCTATGATGAACAAATATTTCGATGGGGTAATACCTACTGAAAACCTAGAAGCTACAGAATTTGATGCAAAGTTAAAAGAACATGCGATTGAAACGAAAAAGAAATATGAAGAAAATATGGAGAAAATGCAATTTAGTGTCGTGCTAGCAGATGTCTGGTCTCTTGTTTCAAGAACGAACAAATATATCGATGAAACTGCGCCGTGGGTACTAGCGAAGGATGAGGAAAATAAATCCAAACTAGCCTCAGTAATGGCGAATTTGGCAGAAAGTTTGCGTTATATTGCAGTTATGTTACAACCGTTTATGACGAGTGCACCTAAGAAAATTGCGGAACAGCTTGGATTATCGGACAACTATTTAACATGGGATACAATTAAGGAGTTCGGAAATGTTATCCCAGAAAAAACAAAAGTGGTTGAAAAAGGAATTCCAATTTTCCCACGATTAGATGCTGAGGAAGAAATCTCATATATCCGTGAACAAATGCGTTCTTCTGTTAAAACAACTCAAACAGAGGAAGAAAAGGCAACACCTGAAGTTCCTGAAGTTGAAGAAATTACAATCGATGATTTCCAAAAGGTAGACTTACGCGTAGCAACTGTTATTGCATGTGAGACAGTACCAAAAGCAGATAAATTGCTAAAATTGCAAGTTGATCTAGGCTATGAAAAGCGCCAAGTTGTATCTGGAATTGCACAGCATTATAAACCAGAAGAGCTAATTGGCCAAAAAGTAATTGTAGTTACAAATTTAAAACCAGTTAAACTTCGTGGCGAGCTTTCACAAGGTATGATTTTAGCAGGTTCTAACGATGGATTCCTATCTGTAGCTACAGTAGATCCGAAATTAGAAAACGGTGCGAAAGTAAAATAAAGAATTAATAAACAGGATAGTTTGAGGTGACATATTAAGTCTTTGCTACTATCTTCTCAAAGTTATTTGCACGATTACCTGTTGAACAAAATATGTTCAACAGGTTTTTCATTCTAGTTGATTAAACTAAAAAAATTTATAAAAATAGCAATTAAGCTACATGTTTTAGAAATTGTTGATAATTCGACATTATTACATTTTGATTACAAAGTTCAGATGGTGGTTTTTTTGTAATCAAAATGTAATTTTATTGTGAAAAAAGTAATGAGTTAAATCAATACAATTGAAAGAGGAGAATGAAAATGTTTATAGATACACATGTTCATTTGAATGCGGATCAATACGATGAAGATTTGCATGAAGTTATTGATCGAGCATTAGAAGCAAAAGTTGAAAAAATGGTTGTTGTAGGATTTGATCGTAAAACAATTGAAAGAGCCATGAAATTAGTAGATGATTATGATTTTATCTACGCTGTAATTGGATGGCATCCTGTTGATGCAATTGATTGTACTGATGAAGATCTTAAGTGGATTGAGGAACTTTCAAGACACCCAAAAGTGGTGGGCATTGGAGAAACAGGATTGGATTATTACTGGGATAAATCCCCTAAAGATGTCCAACAACAATTGTTTAGAAAACAAATTCATTTAGCACAAAAGTTAAATCTGCCAATTATTATTCATAATAGAGAAGCAACAAGAGATATCGTTAAAATATTACGTGAAGAAAATGCAGCTTCTGTGGGTGGTATTATGCACTGCTTCAGTGGTAGTGTAGAAACCGCAAAAGAATGTATAGCAATGAATTTCCTTATTAGTTTAGGTGGACCTGTAACATTTAAAAATGCTAAAACACCTAAAGAAGTAGCAAAAGAAATTCCATTAGAGCATTTATTAATCGAAACAGACGCGCCATACTTAGCACCACATCCATATAGAGGAAAGCGCAATGAACCATCTCTAGTACCGCTAGTAGCAGAAGAAATTGCCCGCTTAAAAGGGATTTCTGTAGAAGAGGTCGGAATGGTAACTTCCTCCAATGCAACCAGTTTATTTGGAATTTAAGTATAATTTTCCAAAATGTCTCCAATACTGCGTTTTAGATGGATTTTCTACTAGGTGCTTTTCATGAAGTTTCTTAAAAGGTTGACTTTAAAAAAAAAGGCACGTATAATGCAACGAGTATCGAGGAGGCGTTTTTTCATGACAAAATTCTCCATGAAAAACTTGTTCTCTGGATCATTGAGGTTTAAGCAAACGACAGTAAGAATTTACTCACTTGTGTTGTTTGCTTTAGTTATTTCGTTCGTTTTATTCGAAGGGACGAAATCTCCGGTTGTACTTACTTCAAACGGAGAAGAACAACATCTATTCACACACGCAAATACAGTCGCAGAATTACTTGAAGAAAAAGATATAGATATTACAGAATTTGATAAAGTTTCACCCTCATTGAATACAGAAATCACCAGAGGTATGGTGGTTAACTGGGAACAAGCAAGAGTAGTTAATATTTCAGTTGACGGAGAACAAACTAGCGTTTGGACAACTGAAACTAAAGTTAAGGACATCTTGGAAGAGGCTAATATTACAGTCACAGAGCACGATAATATATCTGTCGCTTTAGACGAAAACTTAGTAGATAACAACAATATCGATATTCAAAAAGCGTTTGAAGTAACGCTTGTCGATGGACTAGAAGAAAGAAAAGTATGGTCCACTTCGACTACGGTCGCTAACTTTTTAAAGCAACAAGACATCAAACTCAATGAACTTGATCGTGTCGAAAATGATTTGGAGTCAGTTATCTCTCCTGAAGAAAAAATCACAATTGTTCGAGTAGAAAAAGTTACCGATGTAGTGGAAGAAACAGTAGCATTTGCAGTTGAAACAAAATCCGATTCTTCATTACTAAAAGGTCAAGAAAAAGTCGTGACTCAGGGCGAGGAAGGAATTGTTTCTCGTACGTATGAAGTAACAAAAGAAAACGGAAAAGAAGTAGCTAAAGTATTAAAGACTGAAGAGGTTGTAAAAAAACCTACCACTAAAGTTGTATCAGTAGGAACAAAGGTTGTTACTGCAAATGTATCCCGTAACGATGCACCTGAGACAAGCAGTAAAGAGTTTTATGTAACAGCGACTGCTTACACTCCCTACTGTAATGGATGTTCAGGAACTTCCGCATCAGGAATTAATTTGCGAGCTAACTCTGATTTGAAACTAATTGCAGTCGATCCAAATGTCATCCCATTAGGAACGAAAGTTTGGGTTGAAGGATACGGTTATGCAATTGCTGGTGACACAGGTGGTTCAATTAAAGGCAACAAAATTGACGTCCTTTTCCAAACAAAAGGTGAAGCCTATAAGTGGGGACGTAAAAAAGTTTTAATTAAAATTTTAGATTAATAAACACTTCTTCCAAGAGTGTCAAAAGGGTTGATTAGAAAGTTAAAACTTTCAAATCAACCCTTTTTCGTTTTACAGAGCAATGTTTGGGAATAATGAAATTATATTCAGAATTATAATGTTGATTAGTAATTTTTTGGACATTTATTATGCTAAAATGGTCAATAGTGCATTGTGAAAAGAGGAAAGGCTTTGAATATAAAAGAAATCATCGTTGTAGAAGGTAAAGATGATACAACTGCTATTAAGCGAGCTGTTTCTGCGGATACTATAGAAACAAATGGCTCAGCTATATCAAAAGAGACATTAAAAAGAATACAACATGCCAATGATAAACGAGGGGTCATTGTGTTTACCGATCCTGATTATCCTGGTCGTCGTATACGAGCTATCATTGAAGAACATGTACCAGGAGTAAAGCATGCATTTTTAGCAAAAGAAAAAACAATCGCTAAAAATGGTAAAGGCTTAGGGATTGAACATGCAAGTAATGAAGATATTCGAGAAGCTTTAAAGAGTGTCTATACTCCAAGTGAAGGGAGTCCAACTGAAGTTATTACGATGGAAGATTTAATAACTGCAAAATTAATTGGCCATCCCCAATCTAAAAAGCGTAGATACCGTTTAGGTGAGATTTTAAATATAGGCATAACAAATGGAAAACAGTTACATAAAAGATTATTAATTTTTCAAATTAGTGCAGAACAATTTGCCGATGCAATTAAGCAGTTGGATCAGGAGGAAGTAGATGAATAAGGATATTGCAACACCCATTCGAACAAAAGAAATACTTACGAAATATGGATTTTCATTTAAGAAAAGTTTAGGTCAAAACTTTATCATCGATCCGAATATATTACGAAATATTGTTCATCACGCAGGTTTAACAGAAGAAAGTGGTGCCATCGAAGTAGGGCCAGGAATTGGAGCATTAACGGAACATTTAGCACGTGCTGCGAAAAAGGTAGTGGCTTTTGAAATCGATCAACGTCTATTACCAGTGCTTGAGGATACACTAAGTCCATACGACAATGTAAAAATCATTCACTCAGATATATTAAAAGCGGATGTTAAAACCGTTTTACAAGAAGAAATGTCTCATTTGAAAGACATTATGGTTGTTGCTAACCTACCATACTATGTGACAACTCCAATCCTTCTTAAATTACTCACTGAAAATCTTCCAATACGTGGTCTTGTTGTAATGATGCAAAAAGAGGTTGCGGATCGAATTTCAGCAAAACCAAGTACAAAGGAGTATGGATCATTATCGATCGCCATTCAATACTATGGAACTGCAGAAATTGCTATGATCGTACCTAAAACGGTATTTATGCCACAACCTAATGTTGATTCGGCAGTAATTCGAATCATAAAGCACGATCAACCCCCTGTTCAGGTTATTGATGAAGACTTTTTCTTTGAAGTAACGAGAATCTCTTTTGCGCAAAGAAGAAAAACGTTATTAAATAACTTGCAATCTGGGCTAAAGTCAGGCAAGGAAAAGAAGCAACAGATACTGACAGCTCTAGAGTCATGTGGGATTGAACCTTCACGTAGAGGAGAAACATTATCGATTGAAGAATTTGGGAAACTAGCAGATTCTCTATATCCCTACTTTTGCAATCAATAATTTTATGAACAAGCCTTAAAAAATAGTAAAAAATCAATATTTTTATGGAAAATCTGTTGACAGGATTTATTGTCTGCTGTTAAAATATTATATTTTGTTGACATTTAATAAAACTTGGGCTATACTGTTATATAGTGAGGTGTATGCAGAAATGCCAAAAACGTTAGCAGACATTAAAAAATCTTTAGATTGTAATTTAGGGAAACGCCTGTTATTGAAGGCAAACGGTGGTCGCAAGAAAACTGTTGAGTGCGCTGGAGTATTAAGTGAAACTTATCATGCAGTTTTTGTCGTTGAGCTTGACCAAGAAGATAACGCGTGCAAACGTGTATCTTACAGCTACACAGATATTTTAACGGAAGCAGTAGAGATTACTTTTTTAGATGATACGCAAATTGCTATAGCTAAATAATCTCTAGTACTTATTTTTATATTTTTAGGGGCTGTCTTGAAAGTTAAACTTTCAAGGTAGCCCTCTATTTTTAGTTTATAATCATGTTGTATTTTAAATCTGACTAGATTTTATTGATAAGCAAATAAGAGTGAAGTTGTATTGGATTGTACATACTACATTTGTCAACCTACTTATTATGAGGAGGTAACTGCATGTCAAGAAGAAGAGGTATCATGTCGAGTCGTCTAAAAGAAGAGATTGCCAAGGAACTCGGATTTTATGATGTAGTCGAGCGTGAAGGATGGGGCGGAATAAGAGCACGAGATGCAGGGAATATGGTAAAGCGAGCAATTGAAATGGCCGAGCAAGGTCTAGCACAGCAAGCGAACCAAAACAATACAAATAAGTAGTCGTTGACAACAAGGCCAACAATAATCGATCATCGGTTATTGTTGGCTTATTGTGCGCCCGGCATGGGCTATAACTTGGTGGTGAAAGTCCACTACAGGCTTGGCAGTAGGAACTGTTAGCTAATGGCAAGGGTGTCCACCGTGAGGTGGAATCTGAAGGAAGCCGGAGGCAAATTCCCGAACTGACGGACAGAAACTATATATAAGGCTGAATTGGAATGGACGAGTTTGCAATACAAAACGAAGTCCTATACTGCCCGAGTTCCATACAGTAAATATAGCAGTTACATGGGAGGAAGGTTATAGCTCTTACCCGGGGAGGTCTTACAAGGGTTCCCGACAAGAGAGATGGAATATCTCACAGGAACAAGTCTGCCAGTGATGATAGGCTGAATTGTAAGAAGTCAGCAGAGGTCATAGTAGTTTCTAAGAAGCGAAGGACCGAACAATAACAATCTTGAAGAATTACGGAGGTGATAGCAGTGCAAAGACCACAGAAAACATTGCAAGATGGCTGTTTGCAAAGGGATAGGTTGGAAACTGAAGAGTATGCAAGAGCGTGTAGCACTGTTGTTAAAGAAGTAGGGAGACAAGATGGTATCGATTTAATTGATAGGGTAATTGATAGTAACAATCTTTACAGAGCATGTAAAAAGGTTAAAGCCAACAAAGGTGCACC
>NZ_JBMIRP010000053.1:0-6052 GCF_049202975.1 Ureibacillus sp. MALMAid1270
TAACGGATGAAGCAGCGTTAGATGCGTTGATGCCTTGGTCAGAAGCAATTCCGACCAACTGTCACGTACCTAAACGAACTACATAGATAGCATAACAATAGCGCCCCCTGAAAACCAGGTGGGCGCTATTTGACGCTTACCAATATGGAATTTAATAAAAATTATTAAATTAGAAGATACGACATTCAATAAGATTATTATTGGAGCACTATCAATTGTATTATTTTGTGTGTTGTTAAGGGTTTTATATAATAGTTGGGCTTTGTTTGTAGTAGCGTTATTAGTTCTTTTTGTTTGTGTTTTGATTATAGGTGTAATCCTTTTCTTTATTAAAGGATTTACAGAAACTACAAGGTAGTTGTTAAAAGGATCTTCTGAATTATTATATTTTATTATTCTATTACATTAACAAACGTGTTCCATAGCCTATACCAATTGCGCTATGGAACACTTTGAATCTCAATTATTTCTATTTATTTTTTATTTGACCTGTACCCTCACAATTCGAACAAACCTCATAGCCTCCACCTATTTTAAGCATAGCTTCATAATAGTTAAGACCTCTTTTTTCGGCTAGTTCATCGATAGCTTCATCCATTTCAGGTATAGGTACCTTTCCCATAAAACATTGTGGACATGAAGTATTAGTTATCAAAAATTTACCCCCTATATTAATTTTCCCCTAATAGTCTATTACTCTCATATACTAGGTATGTATAAATTATCTGACATATTCAGTAGCTTCTTAGATTTCCATATCATAAATATTAATAACTTTACTTAATAAGTATCATTTACTTAACTTAAATTAAATTAAGACATAAACTCACAAAAGGAAGGAGATAAAAAAGGTGAAATCGATGGGACGATTTCACCTTTTGATATTTATCTAAATAAGTTCATTCCCAGACTTATACATAGACCATTTAACGTATACGATTTCTAATTTTAATTCACTAACGAGGACATAATTTGAAAATGATAAAAAAATGACAAGCCTGCGATTACAATTCCTATAATTGCAGTACGTCGTTTATACTCTTTAAACAATCCAACAATACCAAAAATAATAGCCAATAAACAAAATGGTGTGGTAATGAGTAACCCAATTATCGGGATTATCCCTAGGATAAAGCCTGTTATTGAAAGAAAAAGTGAAAGACTTGCCGCGGTATTTGTTCGTTTTTCTACAATGATATGCTGACTGTTCAACGTAAGCACCCTTTCAAATGTGTTATTATCAACTTTTCCGATTTGAAGTATTTTATTCAATAATAGTCATATTAAATTATAAAGAATTTTATATTCATTACACTAAACATCCATAAATACCATTAAGTTTCGATTGTAAATATATTATTAAGAAAGCAAATTTAATAAAGAAAAAAACATGCTTAGAGCGGCTAGGCTTCAAGCATGTTTTTATAATCTTAATTATTTAATTGATTTACCACCATAATACTTCCATAGTTTATTACCATTTGGCTTCCTAGGGCCATATTCACCAAGAACAAATACAGCAGTACCACTAGGGCTTCCACAAATTGGTTTTAATACTCTTAGACCAAACTTTTCAATTTTTATATAACCGTTACTTTCCAACCAAGCAATATCATTAGATAACCACAAATTATTACACTGAACTTTATCTGTCAAAATACTACCAGGCAGATTTGTTATTCTTTCACGCTGCTTCGCATTAGGATCATAAAATGCATTTACGTGAATATTGCCTTCCGAAATTGATACATTTGGGATTCCACACCAATAATTTGATGGTTTAATTGTTAAACTCATAGTTATTATCCTCCTTTTGTTATAATCCGTAAGACCCTACTTTGTATCTTTAAGCAGATTTTTCAACCCAGCTTTTAATTCCTGCAAATGCCCCTCAAGCAAATTTATCTGTGTAATTACCGATTTTACTGATGTTTCATTAGTTGTAGGTGAAGAAATATTACTATTCATCTTACATATTTGCCTATAAACTGCATATTCCCTCGTCTTTCCACTCATTCGATTTGCTTCATATAATAACTCTTTTGTCTCAGGTAGTAGATTTTTAAATTCCTTTTTTATTATAATGGTGTTCTCAACTTTACAAGTTTGATATCCCACTACATATAAATTTCAACTTCTCATAAATCCGATGCCATGATTCCTCCAGATTCAAGGTATAAATCTCAACTGAAACCCTCTCACTCCAACGATAAGTTTCATTTACTTCCGTACCATTGAATGGATAGATGAGGATTCCGCGTACCTGAACATCATTTTCTTGATGCATCAAGTACGTAAACAATTGATACATATTATGGCTATGGAACGATGCCTTTCCGTAATATTCTTGGAAGACATTTTTATAGAATTTGGCATCCATAATGATTTTTTGTTTCTCATGTTTATGCGTTAACGATATATCTGTGCGCATTGTTGGTAGTAGACTTGGGTTACCTTCCAACTTCCACTGCATTTGCTCCACTGAAACTCTGTAATCCTGTTGCTCCGCACGATAAAAATGGAATAAAAACTTTTCGAATAGTTGATTCATTGCGCCATCATCCAGCTCAGCAGTAAATAAGCTCCAATTTCCACTTTTATGCGAGAGCAAACTTAACTCATATAGCATTAACGCTATGTGCATCATCCGTTTGTAATAGAGGTTATTTCGATGATACGTATTTCTGATAAACATGTGTTTCGTCAGCTTAATATCCTCAACTAGCCCAAGACGCTCAACACATTTAAAACACCTAATACTTGTCTCTTTCTTAACAAGTCTATTGCTAGAAAGCATTGTTAAAGTGGCAATGGTCGAATCTCAAATTCAATCACAGAATCAAACCAAGTATTCTCCGCCATACCCTCAAGAGATGTAGTAAAGAATGAATGTCCAATTTCAAAACCTGATCCTAATTGGAAGTCTGATGTGATTTCGTTATTCCATTTCGAAACGGCTGCAATGATCCGGTTTACTAATGAATCTGTTAGTCCATTTTGAAGTAAATGTCTTTGCCATTTCTCATTAAAAGTCGGATGTAGCGTAACAAAACCAAATCGACGTCTCAATGCTACATCTAACTGCGCAAGTGAACTGTCTGCTGTATTCATCGTTCCAATTAGGTATACATTACTTGGAACAGTAAATGGTTCGCCTGTGTAACTCATCGTTACAAAATCATCCCGATTGTCATTTTCAATAAGCATGAATAACTCCCCAAATACTTTGGAGACATTTCCGCGATTGATTTCATCAATGATAAAGTAGTAGTCCTTTTCAGGATTCTCCATTGCTTTCTTACAGAAGTCATAGAAAATCCCGAACTTTAATTCAAAACCATTGTTCCCGGGGCGATACCCCATCACGAAGTCTTCGTAAGCATAGTTTTGATGGAATTGGACAAGTTCTACACGATTTGGATCCTTCTCTCCTATTAAAGAATAAGCTATTCCCTACTCCCGGAGGTCCTTGCAGGATAATGTTTTTCTTGTATCGCAGTAAGTTTGTTATTTTTTCATATTTCTCTTCATCGATGAATACTTCACTGAGGAAATCCTCTTTTGTGAAAATCGGATAATCATCATCTTCATTTGAAGCAAAATATTCTTCTAAAGCTACTTTTAAATTCGGTTTGATAATCCATGAGAAGTGGTTACTTTCTATGTATTCTCCATTGAATAAGACTTTCCAGTACTTTTTCTTCGTTTCATTTTCATTTTCTTCGGTTTCTTGTCCTAGCTCTTTTAAAATTCTTTTTGCCAAACCTACGACTGGTGATATAAATGAAGACGGATGTCTATTTAATAATTGTCCTAATTGACTGGCAGTAGCGGCACCACCTAAATTTAATACTGTTTTTAAGTATTCAAGATTGTCTTCTGTAAAAATCGTTGTATTTTGAATCAACGTCTTCCAAACTTCAACACTAATATCAGTGTCAAAAGTTTCAGGTACCTCTTCCTCAGGTGTTTCCTTAAACATATCCATCGCTTCAACTATCTTTTCATGGAGTCGTTCGAAGGTAAATTCGTTCGTATTAGATATCTTTTCTGTATCTTGTACACCTCGTTTGGGATGTTGGTCACCAAACAACATGCCGTACCGAATCTCTTCCCCATCAATTGAAACATACAACTGCGGAGCAACCCGATGATTCTCGAACTTACTCTCATATAAAGCTAACCAACATTCCGAACCACCAAATTGTTGATTCCAGTTAAATCCATTTAGAACTTTCCCTTTAACAAATTCGATGTCTGAACAAACGTCAAAACGTTGGATTGCTTCATGAATTCTTTGCTGTTCAAACTTCACCTTCTCTTTTTTATCAGTATAGAAAAGTTCAAAAAGAATCGAGAAGTTGTTCCAAGCTTGTAAGATGTTCGTATCGTATTTTACTTTTACTTGCTCCTTGATATTTTCCAAATCTTCAATACTTATATTCCTTTTTTCGATTACCTGATCTAACACATGGAAACGAATCCTTTTGATCTTTTCTTCCCCTCTGTATCTTTCACGAGTGGATTTTAGGACATCTATAGAAATGTCCTTAAGAGCCTTTAACATCTCTTCAGGATTTTGTTGGAACGCTTGAAGCTGTTTGGCCAAATTACTCAAATAGACAACAGCACTTTCCACGACAATTTCATCGTATTGGGTACTACAGAATAAATAATTTTGTATATCAAGCATTGTAAAGTTTGGAGACTGTTTTTGGATTTCCTCTAAGATGATTTCACACATAGTAAGGTATTAGCATAGTTTTCATGAACTAATCCAAGCTTAATATTGATTCCAAAACTTTTTAACTTCTTTAAACACTTTTTCTTTATATAACGGGTATTTTTTAAGGTCGTATGCAGCGAGCATATATCCAAAAAGTGGCGTCCTAGTGATAGATTCGAATCAAATTCCCGTCCAGCTTGACGAAACTCTTCAATCCGTTTTTCAATCGGTTCTTCCCCGTTAAGCAGATGGTTCCAATGGAGAGCAACCACATCAGGGCGGGCTTCCGCAAATCGAACTAAATCCTGTGTATTACTCCAATGAACGAAACTACCAGATGTAGGATTTACCTTTTGCAATTTCTTCGCAGCCTCAACCACTGTATCCGTTGCTAACTCTATTGCTCCAAAGTACGCGTTTAAAGTAGAAAGAATCTCAAATTTGTATCCTTCATCATACATTTCATGACTTTTAAAATTTAAATATTTTGAAAATGAAATCCCTAAATAGTCGTCTATCAATAAACACGCTTTTATGTATTCTCGATTCATCACGTCACCTCTGGTTTGGGGAAAGTTTCTTGCCCCTTCTATACTGGTTCTTTACTATTCATATTAACAGAACAGCACCTTCCACAGTAGTAAATGGAAGGTGCTGTTCTGTTGTATCATTGTTTCGTCAGTAAATTAAAATAACCCATCCTTGAATTTGCCGCTCATAATCATCTAATTTTTATTATACAAAGGCCACAGTTTCTCCTACTTATAACTTTCCTCAACCTCCCCCTCTTCCTTATCAACTTCCGAAAACTATTATTTGATTTCTTTTATAATCCACCAATATTACTTTTAGAAAACTTATCTGAATTTAAAATTCTAATTGTTTATGAGTGTTAAAGCTATAAATTAAAAATTTTAGGTAGTTCTACAATACTTGTTCTGATGATTAGTTTACTGAAATGTATTTTCCATAAAGTGATGAAGCTAATAGGGTTATGGTATAATTAAATTAACTCATATTTTGAATAATTTATATAACAATAGAGTCTCGGAATAAATAACAATTTTTCTGGGTGAAATGAACCAAAATTACTGGAAATTGGATTGGAATGGCCTGCACACTCATTATTTTCATTGTATTTTCAAAAATGTCCATGACAAAGAAACCTATTGCCATTATTTTTTAAAAAATTGACTAGGCGGCTTTAGGAAAGATGATTTCTTCAATATTTAACTGCTCTTTCTGACTGCTGTACCAAGCATCGATGTGCTGACACATCATTATGGCGTATAGGCGAATGTACCACATTTTTGTTGACCGGTGGCG
>NZ_JBMIRP010000054.1:0-9209 GCF_049202975.1 Ureibacillus sp. MALMAid1270
GCAATGGCTCACAATCTCCTGAAAGTAGCAGGCATCCGCCAGCTACTTTCACTAAAAATCAAAGAAAATAGAAAACAGATGAATGGGAAATCAAAATTTCCATTCATCTGTTTTCTTTTTAGGGCTTTTTGGACAGCCCCAAAACCGATCACGAAATTCGAAAAAATGGTCTTCATCGAAGTGATGAAGACCAAAACCAATCACGAAAATCAGAAAAGTGGTCTTCATCGAAGTGATGAAGACCAAAACCGATCCCGAAAATCAGAAAAGTGGTCTTCATCGAAGTGATGAAGACCAAAACCAATCCCGAAAACCAGAAAAGTGGTCTTCATCGAAGTGATGAAGACCAAAACCGATCACGAAATTCGAAAAAATGGTCTTCATCGAAGTGATGAAGACCAAAACCAATCCCGAAAATCTGAAAAGTGGTCTTCATCGAAGTGATGAAGACCAAAACCGATCCTGAAAATCAGAAAAGTGGTCTTCATCGAAGTGATGAAGACCAAAACCAATCCCGAAAATCAGAAAAGTGGTCTTCATCAAACTAATGAATCCCAAAACCAAACCCAATAATCAGAAAAATGCCCTTCATCACAATAGATGAAGGGCATCAAGTGAAAATGAACTTATAAAGTAATTGCTTTTACTTCATCAATATTCTCAAGTTGACCTACATATACTAAATCTTCATCAGTTACTTCATTATCAATTGTTAACATCATAACTGCTGTTCCGCCTACTTGGTCACGACCAACTTGCATTGTTGCGATATTGATGTCTTTTTCAGCTAATTTTGTTGCAACACGGCCGATCGCACCTGGTTTGTCAGTGTTTTTAATGTATAGTAAGTGACCATTTGGAACCACGTCTACTACATAATTTTCAACTTTAACAATTCGTGCGCCAAGTCCATTTAGTAATGTACCTGCAACCGAATGTACTTCGTTTTTCGTTTTAATCTCAACAGTAATTAAGTTCGTGAACCCTTTAGCTGTTGTAGTTTTATGTTCATTAATTTTAATACCAACACGTTCAGATAAGTAACGAGCGTTAACATCGTTTACGTGATCGCCATGGTTTTTCTTTAATAAACCTTTTAAACCGTTTGAAGTTAATGGACGAACATCGTAATTTGCAACTTCACCAGCGTAAGAGATGTTTACTTCTTTAATTGCTTCTTCTGTTACTTGTGATAAGAATGCACCTAATTTTTCAGCTAACTCGAAGAATGGTTCAACTTGTGCAAGTAATTCTTTTGGAATTGAAGGCATGTTTACTGGGTTTGTTACAGTACCTGTTTTAAAGAATTTAATAATATCGTTAGACACGTCAACTGCAACAGATTCTTGAGCTTCAACAGTAGAAGCACCTAAGTGAGGCGTTGCAATAACTTGCGGTAAAGTTAAAAGTTTATTGTCAGTAGCTGGTTCTTCAACGAATACGTCAAGAGCTGCACCTGCCACTTTACCACTAACGATTGCATCGTATAGATCGTCTTCATTGATAATTCCACCACGAGCACAGTTAATAATGCGAACGCCGTCTTTCATCATAGCGAATTTTTCTTTGTTCAATAAATTTTTCGTATCTGGTAAAAGTGGTGTATGCACTGTGATGAAATCAGCAGCAACACAAATTTCTTCTACTGTTGCTTTTTTAACGCCAAGCTTTTCAGCGCGTTCTTCTGTTAAGAATGGATCATAGGCTAAGATTTCCATACGTTGACCTTTTGCGCGGTAAGCCACTTCAACACCGATACGACCAAAACCAATTACACCTAATGTTTTACCTTTAAGCTCTACCCCTACGTATGACTTACGATCCCAAATACCATTTTTTAAAGCGTTATAAGCTTGAGGGATGTGACGTGCAAGTGAAGTCATCATCGCAATTGTATGTTCTGCAGCAGAGTTTGTGTTACCGTCTGGTGCGTTTACTACGATAATCCCGTGTTCTGTAGCTGCAGTTAGGTCGATATTATCTACACCAACACCTGCGCGGCCGATTAATTTAAGATTTTTCGCCGCTTGAATAATTTCGCGCGTTACTTTTGTTTGGCTACGAACTAATAACACATCAGCATCTTCAATTTTTGAAATAAGTTGGTCTTGTGTTAAACCTGTATCAACAATAACATTTAAGTTTAATTCAGTTTCTTGTCGAAGTGGGAAGATACCATCTTCGCTTAGTGGATCTGCGATAAATACGTTAATTGCATTTGTTGCTGTAGCTGTTTTTGTTACCATGTGAAAACTCTCCTTTAGTGTGATTAATTATTATAGTTTAGGTAATGGAATCTATTTGTTTAATAAATTTTCAAACATACATGAGCGTAAGTATCCTAGTAGTTAATAAATTCTCGAAATATCATCCCCTACATGCTGATATAAAAAGCCTCTCGTCCCTTACATAATGTAAGGGACGAAAGGCTATCATTAACAGACTTACGTGGTACCACCCTAATTTGTTATGCAAGAATCAAAAATCGCATAACCTTAGCATATACGTAACGTGTATGAGACGGATTGGCATACTATTATTTCAACCAATCTATTCGGGAGTGGAACATTAACCGTTGAACTACTGATTTGCACCAACCATCAGCTCTCTATTAAATCCATACGATTATGCATGTCTCCGTCTTTATATTTTGTTAATTAAATTTGAATCCATCATAAACCGAATGTTCACCTTTGTCAACAGAATTCGGCTAAAAAGTTAATGATTATTAAGAAAACGGTTTCATTTATGACTAAAAAACGAACTATTTAATCTAATCAATATCATTTCATTCGTATTTTAATCTCAAGTATTAAGAAAACTGTTCCTAATACAAGAGAAATGTTGAAAGAGACAGATAATTTAGACGAAAATGAAATCTGACTATCAGGACAAAATTTAATTTCCGAAGAATAAGTATGAAAAGAAGGGAAACGAAGTAGAAAATCGAAATTAACAGATAGAAACAAAGGGGGATGTATATGAAATATGACGTCATCATTGTAGGTAGTGGTTTAGCTGGTTTAACCGCTGCTTGTGAATTGATTGATAGTAAGAAGAAAGTATTACTTCTTGATCAAGAACCTGCAAATTCAATTGGGGGGCAAGCCTATTGGTCCTTTGGGGGATTATTTTTAATCGATACACCTGAACAAAGAAGGCTAGGCATAAAAGACAGTAAAGAATTGGCATGGCAAGATTGGTTAGGTACAGCTGGTTTTGATCGTCATGAAGATGAGGATTATTGGGGGTATCAATGGGCAAAGGCCTATGTTGATTTTGCAGCGGGTGAAAAATACAGCTGGTTAAAATCGAAGGGGATTAAATTATTTCCGGTTGTTGGTTGGGCAGAAAGAGGAGGCTCACTAGCAGGTGGACACGGTAACTCAGTTCCAAGGTTTCATATCGTTTGGGGAACAGGGCCCGGAATCGTAGAACCGTTTGCCAATAAAGTATTAGAAGCTCATAAATCAGGTTTAATAGACTTTAAACCTCGTCATAGAGTAGATGATCTAATTTTAGAAAATGGAGCAGTAGTAGGGGTTATCGGAAAGGTATTAGAAGAGAGTAACATTGAAAGAGGACAAGAAAGTAATCGTAATGAAATTGATGACTTTGAATACCGTGCCGACGCAGTTGTGGTTTCCAGTGGTGGAATTGGTGCTAACTTAGAATTAGTGAAAAAAAATTGGCCATCACGATTAGGAAAAGTACCAGATTTTATGGTTCAAGGTGTACCAACTTTTGTAGATGGTCGAATGCTTGAAATTGCAGAGAGAAATGGCGGAAGAATTGTTAACCGGGATCGCATGTGGCATTACACAGAAGGGTTAAGAAATTGGAATCCAATTTGGAATAACCATGGAATACGAATTTTACCTGGCCCATCATCCATATGGTTTGATGCGGAAGGAAATCGTTTCGGAGCCCCAAATTTCCCAGGCTTTGATACGCTATCAACTTTAGAAGCAATTTTAAAAACGGGTTATGATTATTCTTGGTTTATCTTAACAGAGAAAATACTGGAAAAAGAATTTGCACTTTCTGGTTCTGAACAAAATCCAGATATAACAAACAAAAGCATTAAAGACATAATGAAGCGTATTTTACCAGGGCCACCTGCACCTGTAAAAGCCTTTAAAGATCATGGAGCGGATTTTGTTGTAGCTGATAGCTTGAAAGATCTAGTGGAAGGCATGAATCAATTAGCAGGAAATGAGTTACTTGATTTCATCAAAATTAAAGAACAAATTTTAGCTCGAGATCGTGAAATAGACAATAAATTTACAAAAGATGCTCAAGTTATGGCAATCCGAAGTGCACGTAACTATTTAGGCGATAAATTAATACGAGTTGCACCTCCTCATAAACTTCTGGATTCAAAAAATGGACCATTAATCGCGGTACGGTTAAACATATTAACCCGCAAAACATTAGGTGGTCTTCAAACGAATTTAAATGGCCAAGTTTTAAATGAACAAGGTGAACCAATCAACGGACTATTTGCTGCTGGAGAAATTTGTGGATTTGGCGGTGGTGGTGTGCATGGTTATCGCTCCCTTGAAGGTACTTTTTTAGGAGGCTGTTTATTTACTGGAAGACAAGTAGGAAAATATTTAAGTAATGAATAAAGGATTAATGAACTACAATGTAAAATAGTAAGAGTGAATGAATGTACATTCATATTTCAATAAGGGGTGGGGAAATGACATACGAAACAATTAATTTAGAAGTAAAGGGTCGTTTAGCAACTCTTACATTGAGTCGTCCTCAAGCGATGAATTCAATGGATGCGAAAATGATAGGGGAATTAGCGGACTGCTTTGAATCGCTAAAAGATCATAACGAAGTTCAAATATTAGTCGTTAAGGGAGATGGAAAAGGCTTCTCGGCAGGTGGCGACATAAAAATGATGTTGCAGTCAAACGAAGTAACAGATTTTAATGTACTTATGCAAGAGGTGACAAGGCTTGCTCTAGCTTTCTATCAATTACCGATGATTACAATAGCTCAAGTACATGGTGCGGCAGCGGGTTTAGGATTTAGCCTTGCATTAGCACATGATATTTTAGTTGCAGAGGAATCTAGCAAGCTTGCAATGAATTTCATAGGAATCGGACTCGTTCCAGATGGTGGCGGTCATTTCTTTATGAAAGAAAGATTAGGAGTTCCTAAAGCAAAACAAGTTATTTGGGAAGGTAAAGTAATGAATGGTCATGAAGCTCATCAACTAGGATTGGTAGACCATATAGCACCTGAAGGAAATGCAGAACTGTTTGTTAATCAAATTGTTCAAAAACTATTAGCTTCACCAATTTCTTCAATGATTGAAACTAAGAAACTATATCATCAGAAGAAACTTGATGAATTAAAAGCGACGCTTGTAAGTGAAGCAAATGCTCAAACTCGGATGAGACAAACGGAAGATCATCTGGAAGGTATTCAAGCTTTTGTTGAAAAACGTAAGCCAGTTTTTAAGGGGAAATAAAATAGAATCTAACATATAAAAAATAAGCGCGCTCGTTGAAATAAACGGTCGCGCTTTTCATTTACACATGGAATAATAATAACTTCCCTGAAGAGTTTACTAATCGATGTGTTTTTTCAGCTACACCGTTCTCTTCAATTCGTTTTTGGCCTTCTACTTTTGCTACATCTTCATTTTCAAAAGTCCATACTTCATCAAACAAAGTTTCCCCAGTTTTTTCAAATGCAGTAAAACGATAATTCTCCATCACAATCCCCACTCTCACTATAGTATTTTCATAAACAAAAAATTGCATTTTGTTATAAAAAATCATACATCAAATAGAAACAATTGTGAATCCCCATTCATTTTTAGATGTTTAGAATCTAGTTATCTAAATGATTGGAAATCTTTTATTCCCATCGAAACAAAACGGAACACATGTTACAATATCATTGAATACTAGATATTGCATGAAACATAAGTTGACTGAAAGGAGTGATTTCTCTTATGGAAGGAATTACAAAACTCCAAGCCGGGGAACATGTAGACCAATTTTTACTCATTAAACAAGCGACAAAAGGTGTGACAACAGTCGGGAAACCATTCATGTCACTAGTTTTACAAGATAAAAGCGGGGATATCGAAGCTAAACTTTGGGATACCAATGAAGAGCATGAACAATTGTATAAAGCGGAGACAATCGTTCGTGTTGGTGGAGAAATTCATGATTACCGCGGGAAAAACCAACTTCGTATTAAACAAATACGAGTAGCAAAACCAGAAGATGGTGTGAAAATTAACGATCTAGTTCCTTCTTCTGCTACGCCAAAAGAACAATTATTTGATGAACTCACTCAATTTTTCTTTGAAATAAAAAATCCAAAGATCTCTAGAATAACACGCCATATTATTAAAAAATACCAACCAGAATTATTAGTGTTTCCTGCAGCTTCTAAAAACCATCATGACTATGCGTCTGGTTTATTAGATCATGTTGTTTCGATGTTACGTTTAGGAAAAGCAATCTGTGATTTATATCCAACATTAAACAGAGATTTAATTTACGCGGGAATTATTTTACACGATGTCGGAAAAGTAAAAGAATTGACTGGTCCAGTTGCAACTACATATACGATTGAAGGTAATTTATTGGGCCATATTTCCATTATGGTAGATGAAATTGGTCAAGCTGCAAATGAATTGGAAATTGACGGGGAAGAAGTGGTTCTTCTTAAACACATTGTACTATCCCACCATGGTAAAGAAGAATGGGGAAGCCCGAAAAAACCGATGATCCAAGAAGCGGAAATTTTACACTATATCGATAATATTGATGCCAAAATGAACATGTTATCTAGAGCATTAGGTAAAACAAAACCTGGTGAGTTTACAGAAAGATTATTTGCTTTAGACAACCGTTCATTTTATAAGCCGACAATTTAAGATAAGGGTAAGCTAGTTTTGGCTAGCGGATTAAATTAAAAGGATTGACTAGAAGTGTTTATACTTCCAAGTCAATCCTTTTTCTTACAGCATCTATTATGAAGGAGGATAAAGCTAACTAGTAAGCAAACAACTTACTAATTTAACTATCTTATTTTTTTGCAGGAAAATCTAGTAACTTTTGTATTAATATGCATTAGTAAATTTGCCTATTTTTATGTAAAGAAAAGACTTCGGTGATGATACCGAAGTCATTAATTACTTATTGATGTTTCTTTTGAAATTCTACCATGAAATCTGCAAGAGCTTGACAAGCTTCAACAGGAACAGCGTTATATGCTGATGCGCGGCAACCACCAACAGAACGGTGACCGTTTAATCCAACAAATCCAGCTTCTTTTGCTTCAGCTAAAAATTGCTTTTCTAATTCTTCGTCAGCAAGGCGGAATGTGATGTTCATATGTGAACGTGATTCAGGTGTAGCATGACCGTAGTAGAATCCATTACTGTTATCAATTACATTGTAAATAAGTCCAGCTTTCTCTACATTGCGCTTAGCAATTGCCTCAACGCCACCTTGAGCTTCAACCCATTTTAACACTTCACCTAACATGAAAATACCGAATGTAGGAGGTGTGTTGTATAAAGAATTTCCTTCTGCATGTGTTGTGTATTTTAACATTGTTGGTATATTTTTGTTTTCTTTTTCTAGCAAATCTTTACGAATGATAACAACTGTTACACCAGATGGTCCAAGATTTTTTTGAGCACCTGCATAGATTAAAGCGAATTTACTTACGTCAACTGGCTTAGATAAGATATCACTAGACATATCTGCAATTAGTGGGACATCACCTGTATCAGGGAACTCATTCCACGCAGTACCGTAGATTGTATTGTTAGAAGTTAGATGTACATAAGCATCATCACTATTGAATTGAATCTCACTTAAAGCCGGGATGTTACGATATTTATTTTCTTTTGAACTAGCAGCAATTACTGGTTCACCAAATAGTTTAGCTTCTTTTAAGGCTTTTTCTGACCATGATCCTGTTAGTATGTAACTAGCTTTTTTCCCTTCTTGTAAGAAGTTCATTGGAACCATAGAGAATTGAAGGCTTGCTCCACCTTGTAAGAACAATACTTCATAGTTTTCTGGAATAGCGAACAGTTTTTTTAGACGAGCAATTGCTTCGTTGTGCACATCTTCATACACTTTACCTCGGTGGCTCATCTCCATAATAGACATACCTGTTCCGTTGAAATTCACTAATTCTGCTTGCGCTTTCTCAAGAACTTCTAAAGGTAGAGCAGAAGGTCCTGCACTAAAGTTGTATGCACGATTGTTTGTTGTACTCAATGTGACCACTCCTAGTTTAGTAATTTGCTATATGTTTATAGATAATAAACCCTTTTATTAAAAATGGCAAAAGTCTTTAAATTATTTATTTTTAATAAAATTGTCGAAAAGAATCGCATATTACCTAGGATTTCTCTTAATTTCACTTAAGATTCATCTGAATTGTTACAGAAAATTCACAATTTGTTCGTATGTGTATCAGTACAAATTGGAATACAGTAAGTGAATTTGATAAATACGAGTTATCATTTATACTAAAAGTGGAGTAAGATTAGAATTTGGAGGTTTTATCAATGAAATTACCTAACTGCCCAAAATGTAATTCAGAATATACATATGAGGATGGCTCAATGTATGTATGCCCAGAATGTGCGCATGAATGGTCAGTGGAAGAAACAGAAAATGAAATCGATGTGCTAGTGGTAAAGGATACGAATGGCAACATTCTAGCTGACGGCGACACAGTAACAGTCATCAAAGATTTAAAAGTAAAAGGTAGCTCACAACCTTTAAAACAAGGGACGAAAGTAAAAAACATCCGTCTTGTAGAAGGCGATCATAATATTGACTGTAAAATCGATGGATTCGGTGCAATGCAGTTAAAATCAGAGTTCGTTAAAAAGATTTAATGATGGTAGGGATCTTCTCATTTAAGTGAGAGGGTTTCTTTTTTTATTGGTTAGGTTGGAGCAGGGGGGTGGATGTTGATTTCTGTCTAGATAAGGGCACATTTTGACAACATTGGATGGATTATATGGATTCTGTCTAAATAGAGGCTTCATTTGGACAAAATTGCTTGGATTTTATGGATTCTGTCTAAATAGAGGCTTCATTTGGACAAAATTGCTTGGATTTAATAAATTCTGTCAAAATAGAGGCTTCATTTGGACAAAATTGCTTGGATTTAATAAATTCTGTCAAAATAGAGGCTTCATT
>NZ_JBMIRP010000055.1:0-10876 GCF_049202975.1 Ureibacillus sp. MALMAid1270
TACCAAGAATCACAATTTTTCTAATGTATTGAAGATAATTTCTTCAAGCTTTGTAGTATTGTAGGTTGATTCAATCATTGCTTGTATATATTCATCTTGTTGCAGCTCATTGTAATGCCACATGTACCCTTTTGCTTGGGCCCAATTTTGAATAAATATCAGGAGATAGTCTTTCATTTAAAACAGAAGTAATTCCCATTAATGGAGAGTTAAACCTTGAAACCCTTGATATCTTGGGATATCAAGCAGAAGTTGCTCCAAAGATCGATTCCTACCTTATTAGTCATCTTCAAAATAATTGAAGAGCATTGAATGTATAAATCAATAGTAGGTCTCTATTGTTAAGAGAGTTTACAATGATACGGAAAATCTTACTATGATTTTCCGTATTGTTTTTATATTCTTCAAAATAGTTTACAATTTCAGTTAAGGTGACGTCTTAAATAGTTGCAGCAATTATACACTGGTAAGAACGTGTGCACGCTCAAATTGACCTTATTGTAGAAACGGATGCTAGCTGAAGATTAGACGGCTCTTTTTCTCTTTATGAAGCAGTCTAGTGCAAGAAGAACCAAATAGAAAAGGGGTAGATTCGTTTATGGAAGAAAATCGGAATGGCAAGGGAAAGGTTAACGAAAATAAATTAATGTTGAGAGAAGCAGGCTTTGTAGCATTAGTAATAATACTTTTTCTTCAATACTTTAAACTGGCTGCTTACTTGTCAGATAAATACTTTTTTGAAAGTCCTTTTATGAGCTATCTTGTCTTGATTTTAGGTATTCCTATATCATACATCGCTGCGAAATATTTAGTTTGGATAATTAAAAAAGTATTATGAATAAAGTAGTTTTGTACACAACGTGTAGAAGGACATCAATGTCCGAACTATACCTTGACACTATAGCATTTTGCAATTTTAGCCTAAATTTTGGTGTCCAACCTTTTGGACACCAAAGTCCGGACAGTCTGTTATTAACGGAATAGGCACGACAGAATGTTCCTACCACTTCCTTTAAAAGTGGATCTGTTTGTTCTTAGAGAATCCATAGAAAAGTATTCTGCTCTTAATTCAATGGCATATCCTAAGCCTTCCATCATCTGCACGAAGGTTTTAAAGATAAATTATAAGTAACTTACTTCCAAAGAAAGAAAGAATTAATGAATGATATTAGAGAACACTAAAGGATTTATATTCCCTTGGAAAGTACTTGGATTTTTATTCCAAAAAATTGCATCTTCATTAAATCTTAAATCATCTATTATTATTTGGGGTCGGGGTCAATACCTTTTTCCATGAATTCATTTCTACTAAATAAGACTCTCATTACAAAATCCTCTGATAAATATGAAATAAACTCGCAATTTTCTTTCATTGTAGAAAAAACTGAGTTTACTGGTATATCAACAGGCATTAAGTTTAATTCTTTCTTATTGTCTTTATAATCGAGTAAGTTAAATCTCAAGGAATCTATTGCCACTCCTATTCTGTGGTAGGCTAAGCCCCTCGGTAAAACTTCCCTAATATGTAAATGTCAAAATAAGAATGTACAAATTTGCTTGTATAAGGATGTACAAAAATGATTTTAGAGCAGATCTGGTTAATTATTACAACTTGACATGGAGCCTCTGCAGGCATGGCTATACCCACCAAAAACCCAGCTATACCAACGGCTGCTTAACAATCCGAGGCTACCATACCCGCCACTCCAAGTAAAGTTAAAATAATGCGGAGTGGAAGTATTTTAAATCTCTTAAACAAGCGCTTTTGTACAAATAAAAAAGTCATTTATACTAATACTGCTTTAATCTTTTTTAAACGTATTTTCTTTGTTCTTTGTGACACCTATAAATTTTCTAAATAGGATTATCTCCTCACAAAATTGATGTTATTTACCTTACAATATCCTCGGAAGATATAATTCACAACTTTAAATAGTCCGAGGTCGATTTCCGGCTAAACTCATTGTCTAAATATATTATCTAAAGCATAGTCAGTGGAAATCCATTCATTATTTTTAACATTAAACTTTTCTTGTAGTGGTCTCCCCATTGAAAAATCTACATGTTTTCTATTTTTTTTAAATTAAAAAAACCTCCATTCTCTTAGGAATTTGAAGGTTAATAAAACAATTCAGTTTAAAATGTAATACCCTAATAAATAAAAAAGTTAGGGATTCTTTTAGAAAGTTCAACACCTTCATCAGATACCCTAACCTTTATAATGTTGATTTAACGCTATTTCTAGCGAAAAGATTTTATGGAGACGGCGGGTGTTACTGATCTAAAAACCTTAAACCTTATCATACCAACGTTTATAAGGCTTTTTTGACCATTATAAAATGCTCTTACAAAGGAATTAATAAGGTTTACTCAATTTGCTTACGGAGACGAAAAATTATTCTAATACTATGAAAAGGATAGCCATTTTTATGACGTATCCTTTTCTCTTTTAATTCATATACGATTAGTTAAACTTATTACTAAATTTATTCTGATTCATATTTATCAAATACATTGTATACATTAATAGGCGGTAAAATTACAGGATTAATACCAGCTTGAGCAGTTATACTAGTAATAATTGATCTAACATAAGGCAATAATATAGCCATACCGTTAAATTGAAATTCTTCGATATTGACATCTTCACTACATGTAAAAAAACCTCTTATTATTGTCTTTAAGTAAAAAGGAACTTCTTGATCACTAAAGTCCTCATTAAAAATCTCTGTAGTAAGAATAATAACAGCTTGATCTTTTTCTTGAGATAAAATAGCACTTGCTTTTAAATCAAAATCAAGTTCAATTTCTTTATCCATCTGTAGAAAATCATAATTTCTTTTATAAATCATTTCATCTATCGCGAAATTGTGAAAACGTAATACACTTTTTACTTCGTTCATAATTTATCTCCTATTCCATATTTTAACATGCGGAAGGGAAAGATTGAACCTGAGTAGGTTTATTTGTGGATGGGTTATTTAGACTAAATTTAATTGTTACTTTTCCGCAAACAACAGTTGCTTGATCAACGTCGTAATCCTCAGTATAAATTACCCCATTACTTCCCTCACTTACTTCAAATCCTGATTCTTGAAGCAAATGAACAAACTCTTCATCAGATAAAGATTCAAATAATTTTTTGGCTTCTAATTCTGCATCATACATTCCGTTACACCTCGCTAACTAATAATCTGCTTATTTTTTATAATACGTAAATCTTTAACACATAATTCCACACCATTTGGCACTCTAGAGTCTAACCTGAGCGTTCTATCATATTCTTGATAAGTATATGTAGCTGCTCTAACTAATTTAAAATCTTTAGCCTTACAGATAAAATTATACGTTTTCCCATCAAAATCCTTTTTATTTTTTACTTTAACTTCAATATTTCTGTTTTTTAATTGCTGTTCGATAAGTTGTTTTCTTATAGCATGAAAAAACTTATTATGTTCTCCTAATGGATCTACAACATCAAATACTTTTTCTTTATCTACTTCAATCTCACAACGAACTATATTCTTACTAACTGTAGGATATTTATAATTAGCCCATGAGCGGGCCAATTCCTGATTTTCATCAAATAAATAGGTTCCAGTGCCTAACCATCCAACTTTTGTATAATCTATTACAAAATTTGTTTGTTTAATTCTCTGTGCATTAGTTGTACTAGTTCCATGATAACCGATATAGTACTTCATTAAACGTACCCCTAGTTTCTTCAACTTTATAATTCTACCTCTTTATATTATCCCTATTTATAATTGACTTCAAGTAAAGAAATCAGTAAACGTTTTCTGGAGTTTCTTTATATTCATTGAAGGGCCTCAATTACATCTAAATCAAATTGTTCAACAAATGATTTTAAATCTGTAAAACTTTCTGTAATTCTACCAAAACGAATTGAACTGATTACTTTGTCTTTATACTCATTTTTCCGATTAGAACTTAATCTAGGGTCAAGAATACTTACAATCCCTTTATCTGTTTCACATCTGATTAAACGACCTATACCTTGACGTAAACGTACAATCATTTTTGGAACCTGTGTTTCTAGGAAAAACTCTTTTTCACTAAAAGCTTGTTCTTGTTTATATTCTGATACTGGATCAGGTGTTGGAAATGGAAGACGGTAAATAATTAGATTACTTAGAGCAGGACCTTTTATATCAATTCCTTCCCAAAAAATTCCCGTGGACAAAAGTATTGATTGCTCATCATTCTTAAATTCTTCGATGACTTCTTGTTGAGAAGAATCATTATCTTGAACGAGAATTTTCCACGGCAAATGATACTTATTAAACTCTGTTTGAACATATTTCATATCATCTTTAGATGTAAATAAAATCATAGCTCTACCTTCAGTTAATTGAATTATTTTTATCAATTCAGCAATCGACTGTTCACGAAATAAATCGCGCTCATGTGTTGGATGTGATAATCCAGACGATATATATAACATTGCAGATTCTTCATAAGAATATGGTGAAAGTATGCTCAGCAATAGCTTCATGCTTTTCATATATTTCACTGCTCTTCGTTGTGAACTGTTCAATTGTCTCCTTACACCATTCTTCAAATTCTCGCATTAAAGAATCGTCTCGAAATAGCGTTCGTTCAACAATTCCCAACTGAAAATAACATGCACCGGGTGCATAAATAATTCTGACAATTCACTACAATTTCAAAGGAAGAAGGGATAGGTTCATTGTCCGTTTATCGCAATTTTAAGAAAATTAGAATAGGTACCTGTCCTAAGCTATAGAAAAACCAAGGAAGACTAGTTTTTTTAGCATAAATCCATCATTCTAACCTATCATATAATAAGAAAAGTAGATTTGTACCACAAATTTTGTGACAAATCTACTTGTTCAGTGACTTCTACCTGTCCCTCTGTCCATTCTTAATTAAAATCAAGTTTCTTCGAAAAATGATATGGAAGGGTCTGAGATTCGGCAAATAAATAATCTGTTTATGACAAGTATTGAACAGTTTGAAATTAAACATGACTTTATCATTTACTTATACAATGATAAGGTAGCTACACAGAATAGAGAATTTCCTATTAAGGATGTAATGGATTTTTCTAATCGAGAAATTTCAAACCAAGGTGGTATTTAAGTACGCTACTAGGTGTATATACATATATCGTGAAATCTTCACCAAAAGCTTATACCTATTTATTTTCTTTTTAAATGTTTTTTACTCCAATCGCCCATACTATCAAGAATAGGAATAAAACTCTGCCCCAAAGGTGTTAACGAGTATTCTACTTTAGGAGGAACTTCTTTATATACTTCTCTGTGAACCATTTGGTCTTCTTCCAATTCTCTCAACTGACGTGTCAGTATTCCTTTTGAGATATTAGGTAATAATTTTTGAAGTTCATTAAATCTTCTTGTCTTTGTACTTAAATGCCATAGAATAATGATTTTCCATTTTCCCGCAATTATGTCTTGAGCTTGTGTAACAGGACAAACCTCTATTTGTTCCTCTGGCGGTTCGCCGACGAACCAACTTCGTGCCATAATAAATACCTCTCTTTCTTAATAGTACCATTTTTGTGACTATGTTATAAAAAAATGACTACTTTTAAAAAATATCTAATACTATAATATTAGATTAAGCTTAATAATTAAACAAAGATTGGAGAGATAACTAATGAAATTATTAGTAACAGGAGCAACAGGAAAATTTGGTACCAAAGTTGTAGAAGCTTTATTGAAGACTGTACCAGCTAGTCAACTAGCTGTCAGTGTTCGTAATCCAGAGAAAGCGAAAGGATTGCAGGCTCGTGGAGTAGAAGTTCGACAAGGAGATTTTGATTATCCAGAAACATTGGATTCTGCTTTTGCAGAAATTGAACGCTTATTAATAATTTCTGCGGATGGAGATAATGAAACAAGGATCCGTCAACATGCCAATGCAGTGGCTGCGGCAGAGCGTGCTGGGGTTAAATTCATTGCGTATACCAGCTTAACAAATGCACAAGAAAGTACAAATTTATTCGCACCCACGCACAAGGCAACTGAGGAAGCGATTAAGAAAACAGGCATTCCTTATTCCTTCTTGCGTAATAATTGGTACTTAGAGAATGAAATTCCAAGCATTCAAGGTGTACTAGCAGGAGCTCCTTGGGTGACATCAGCAGGAAATGGAAAAGTCGGATGGGTATTACAACAAGATTATGCCGAAGCAGCAGCTGCGATATTATCTAGTAATGGACATGAAAATACCATATATGAGCTTTCTGGTAAACCTTTGACTCAGGAAGAATTTGTTTCTGTCCTTGGGGATTTACTGGGTAAAGAAATACCTATTCAACAAGTAGATGATGCTACTTATGCCGATATTATGAAGGCTGCTGGTATACAGGATTTCATAATTCCTATACTTGTTGACATCCAAAGAAGCATTCGAGAAGGCTCATTAGATTTCGAGAGTAATGATTTCGAAAAAGTTCTTGGTCGTCCCGCTACGCCAATCAAAGAGGCACTTACTCAAATTGTAAATGGAATTACTCAAAATAAATAATTGAACTGAATCGACCTTATTTACCCTAAATAGGGTCGGTCTTTTTTATTTCGTTTAACAAAAAACTAGGGATAAATACAATTCCCTAGTTTTTCTTATTTGTATCAAATTGCATAAAATGTTTACTCAACAATCTGGCCCTTTAATGAAGTAAACGTAGATTATCTATTTGCTTAAAAAAGACGCAATATACAAGTTATTTTCATCTGTATATCACGCCTCATCGGATAAATTTGTATTAGAAGTTGGTTTGTTGTCCCAATCAGAATTTTCATTATCTACTATTTCAATATTATAAAATCCTAATCCCTTCCCTAATAATAAGTTAATTAACACATTAATTTTCATCGATTTCTTTTTACTTAATTCTTTAATGGTATTGTAGATCGCTTCATTTAAAGTAAAAGTCTTCTTTGAATTTAACTCTTTGTTGTTTGCATCGAGATAATCCTTAAACAGTGTGTACTCGAAATCGAAATCCTTCTTTGAAATATCTTTTACCTTAGTTGTTTAAGTAAATGGTTGCCATTATGGGATTCACTACTATATCATTTCCAGTAGTGAGTTCTGTATCTGCCGAAAATACGTTTATTAAAAATAGTCCAGTAAACATGATAAAACAAACAGACAGTGAATTAATTTATGAAATTGAAGTTAACGGGGAAATTTTAAGATACGAAGAACAAATTAAAGAAAATAATAATAAAACAAAAATTGAAACAAAAGTTTATAAACTTGTTGATGGTAAAAAGAAATTAGTCGATAATTCTAAAAAAGAAATCATTAAAACAGAATCACAAGTAGAATTCATTAAAAATTGGTTTTATGAAAATATATACGGTGAACAATGGATTGCTACCATACGAGATAACTAAAAAAGAGTGCCCCCAATAATATGGGCACTCTTTTCGGGCTATTAGTAAGTTTAAAAATCAAGCAATCAAAAAAGTAAACTGCTATAAAACGTATTTCCAAATCAATTTTTTGCATAAGTTTAGGGATGTGAGGTCTCACTTGCTAGATTAATTTCAATAAAAGACATCATCTTGTTCCTCTACTATAAATAATAATACACAGATTTTTCTGCAACTAATACAAACAATTTAAAAGAGTATCCGAAAATCAAAATTTCGACACTATTTTTTCTCACTTTTCAACAATCAAGTTATATTACATTTTAAACCGTCAAATACGTATGGTCTTTTTCATTTTTAATAAATTTAATATTTTTATAACCATTAGCAACTGCTCTTTCATAGAATTGGTCAATCATTTGAAGATCTTTAGCAAAAATAGAAACATAGGAGCAATCTATCAATAAAAATATTAATTGACATTCACTATCCAAGAAATCCTCATACCATAAAACTTGTTTTACTTCTTTCTGATTTGGGAAGGCTTTTAAATCAGCCGATATTAAATAATATTTATCAGCTGTAATTTTATTTATAAAAGATTGCCCATCCATTGTATCTATAGAGGGGAAAAGTTCAGAGTCTAGTGTGTCATTTTTCACTAAATATGATTCACCATCACCAACTCGCCAATACCAAGATGGATCTATTATCCCTACCAAAATGTCACTTAAGAATTGGGCATATTCATTTGGAATTTCAAAACTTAGACCACGCATTTTCCCCCTCCTAAAATAAATGAATACAATATCTATTATTATATGCTCTCCATTATTCAAATACTGCAGGGAAATGGAAAGGATCTTTTATTTGATTTAACCAATTGTGGTAGTGTGGAAATGGTACAACACCACTATGGAAATAATCAATATCTCTTGTAGCCCAACCATTAATATCAAAGTAACGTCTTTGCTTTATCTCAACTTTACCTGTTGCGGGATTTAAAGTAAACAAATCCATGGAAGAATAAGGGCTAGATGATGGTGGGAGACTTCTTGTTGTAGTAACTAAGAAGAACCTGATTTACTTATGGTACGGTTCCCCACTATTAATGCTAAACCTTAACCTCAACAATTGGCCCTTTGTTGAACACACTTATGATTTCTTCATTCATGCGAACGAATTGTCAGTATAGAAGCTCTTCACTTTAAAACTATCGTTTAAACTTATATTTTCTATCGTCTGTACCATTAATTTCTTCAAGTTCAACCACATTTTGATTGACGAGGCTTTCTAAATAGACACAAGCCCTTGGATAAATCTGCAGGAAACTAGCAGTTGTTCGCCACCTAATGCATAACCAGTGCCGGCCAATTTCAAATCGCTTTTCTAAAATATGAAATTGAAACATCTCTAAAACAACATCTAATTCAACCACATACCTAGCTTTTTCATCCTTGTCCACTGCACTCACCACCGAACGCATATACATTTACAGGTGGTTCTTTAAAGTATCTCTATAGCAGCATTCCTTTGTCGTGAGCATAGCTTTGTGCATGATCAACTTTTTTAGACTGGTATTATGTTTTTATCAACGCCTTGTCGCTTCTTCTCCATATGTATTTCACGAATGAATAAAAATAAAGGAAGGCCTAGTGAAACACCTACTACAAGTGTACCGACAATCGGCAACCATAAAAACCTCATACCAGTTCTTACTCCTTCAAAGAGAATGAACCCGATAAGTACAATTGCTGATACTAAAACATCCATCCATGCAAATGATCCAATACGTGTTTGTGTTATTTCTTCTACTAGTTGAGATATATCAAGGCCATTCTCTATAATCCAAGGGTTAAATTGGGAGTACGGCAACACAACTCCCAACACCACTAATATTCCATAAAAGTATTTCAATGAAACCCCTCCCCGAATTTAAAACTAAATTTGTCCTATAGCTGAATATAGTTGTAAGCTCATCTAAAACATCCAACTTACCTTTGGTAAAATTTCGTTAAACCACCTTTCAGCAGTCTTCTTTTTTCAATACTAATCATACAATCCCCCTCCATAAAACTGCTTTTCTATTTCTCACAATATAATTCTTCATTTTTATAAAGCTATCCTGCCCATTAGCACTTCTTTAGAAGTCACTTTTTTCCTCCTCCCCCTTCATTCCACCCTCTCAAATCGCCCCTCAATAAAAGAGTGCCTTGTACCGCCCGAATCTTGTCGTTGAGAACTCGACAAATTGTGGGTAGGGACAGGTCTTATCAAACTCTCCAAAAATGTCTGCCACGCACTCCCTAAAATTTTTTATACAACATTTTCATTCAAAAAAATTTGAACAAAATCAGGGAATATGATACATTGTTGGTAAATAAAGGGGATAAGGGAGTATCACTCATGAAAGTAGAATCGAAGTCTTTTAGAACGGCAGAAGGTGAAGTGGAATTTTACCAAGCTTACGACAACAGCTTGTCTTTATGGAATGTCCTATATGAATCGATATTTATAGAAACGCAGCTGGGAAGAACACATTTGATTGCTGCAGGACCAGAAAATGCGGAACCATTGCTGTTGATTCATGGTTTTGGATTTGGTGCTCCGATGTGGTATTCCAACATTGAGATGTTAGCAAGTGAGTATCGAGTCTATGCGGTTGATGTCATTGGAGAGTTTAATAAGAGCGATATGGAGAAATCGATCGAAAGCAGAAATGACTATGCTGATTGGATAGCGGAGCTCCTTAATCAACTTCACATTGAAAAAATTACCCTGATTGGCCATTCAAACGGTGGTTGGCATTCGTTGAATTTTGCTATCCATCACCCAGAAAGGGTAAAAAGATTAGTCTTATTGGCACCGGCCGCCTCTTTCATCCCTTTTCATATGCAATTTGGCATCCGGTTGCTACTGATCAATATCATCAGAAATCGGTCGTTCATCTACCGTTATTTCATGAAGTGGATTGTCGCAAAGGGGAATGACGTACATGATTACTTATTTGAACAATTTTATCAAGGGTTGATTCATTTTCAATGGAAGCACAAAATTTTAAGACCCTCGGTATTCAAAGACAGCGAGCTCATGAAAATTAACGTCCCTGTCTGTTTTATGGTTGGTGATAAAGAAGTCATTTACAGCCATCACAAAGTAGTAAAGCACGTCCGGAATACAATCCCACATGCCCAAACGGTGTTAGTGGAAAACGCGGGTCACGCCCTATCCATTGAGAAAGCAGATGTGGTGAATAGAACGATCCAAGAGTTTCTTAGAAATAACATGCACCGGGTGCATAAATAATTCTGACAATTCACTACAATTTCAAAGGAAGAAGAGATAGGTTCATTGTCCGTTTATCGCAATTTTAAGAAAATTAGAATAGGTACCTGTCCTAAGCTATAGAAAAACCAAGGAAGACTAGTTTTTTTAGCATAAATCCATCATTCTAACCTATCATAAAATAAGAAAAGTAGATTTGT
>NZ_JBMIRP010000056.1:0-42570 GCF_049202975.1 Ureibacillus sp. MALMAid1270
AATGGCAATAGGTTTCTTTGTCATGGACATTTTTGAAAATACAATGAAAATAATGAGTGTGCAGGCCATTCCAATCCAATTTCCAGTAATTTTGGTTCATTTCACCCAGAAAAATTGTTATTTATTCCGAGACTCTATTAATGAACAAAGGCTAAGAATGCTACATTAAGTAGCAACACCTTTGTAGCTTACATCTAGTAAGCTTAAAAAAGCGCAAAAAACATCCTAATAAAAGGACGTCTTTTGCGCATTGTAGACGTGGTACCACCTTAGTTTAGTTAAAATGAAAAAACATTCTAACCCTCTAAACGTTTGTAACGAGAACGCACTCGGTAAGTTTATCTTACTTCTCCGTGGTAGGTTTCAATAAGAAGCGGTGATATAGCTCTCAGCAGTTGCTATATTTTCTGTTTCACAATTCTTATTTACTTGATCACATCATAGAATCCATATTTCTAATATAATGTATCAAATTTACGAAACAAATACAATTCTTACCTAAAAAAATTCGTGAATTATATAATAATGAAGTTTATTTGGTTAACTAGTGTTTATTTTCATGAAGTATACATACTCACTTCATGAAAGAACCATAATGTAAGTAAAAAGAATTGAGGCTTAATTGATGAAAAAACTAGTTGTTTTTTTAACAATTGTGGTTGCTTTTTTTACAATTGCCGCAATGTCACCTTTGCATAGTGTTAGTTCGCCTATTGTTCAACAGGAAAAAGATATTCCAGCTTATGCAAAATGGGGCGTTATGGCCATGCAAAAAACAAAGGAAAAATATCCAAACGCTCAAATAACAGATTATTTGCATATGGAGCGTGTTGTTGGACAAAGTACATCCGTTGAAAAGTTTAAGTTAATTTTAAAGGAAAAATGTCGAGAGTTCGGGTTATTCGTTGATTTAGAATTTAGTAACAATACAGAAGAGTTAGTTAATATCACCTTCACAGAAACAACCCCATAACAAAAAGGACATTTCCTTTATACGTAAGTATAAAGAGAAATGTCCTTTTTTAATCATATCATTTGTTTGATGATAAATTTTCCAAATATGATTTCCGTTCATCTTTCGTTAAAGGTGTTGAATCATAATCTTCAAATTGTTCAATAGAAAGAATAATCGGCTCTTCTTCACCATTAAATCCTGGATAATCAGCTGACATTAAATAAACGAAATCTCCATCAAAGTAAATTTCCGGATATTCTTGTTCATTCGCATTTCGATACCTCTCAAAATCAATTGTAAATCCATAAGCTTTTACCAATGCTTCTTGAAGATTCACTGGATCATACCACTCATAGTAACTATTAACATTTCCCCTGAACCAATCATGGGCACAATATCTAAATATTGACGCGCAACTGTATTCGGTATCCCAAAATCATATAGATCATTTCGATAATCGATTGGAGGTAAATAGTTATATTGTAAACGTTCCGAAATTTTTGTTTCTAATTGCATGTAAAATTCTGATGGACCAGAACCTTCTGTTGGTTCCGTTTCTCCTTCTTTTTCCGATTGCTCTCCATCAGAAGCTTCAGGTGATGTTAATTCATTTGAATTGGATTGATCAACCGAGTGAATGGGTTAATTCAATTTACTTTTTTTGCTGGTTATTTAATTCTCTTTTTATAAGTGCAATATTATCTTCATGGGAAAAGCTCAACTCTCTCCAATACGGATAATGACTGATTAAATGATGACTATCTGAATTGAATTTAATGGAGTTTCTTAATTCTTGAATGTAGCTTTTTGACTCTTCTTTTCTTTTTCTAATTTCCTCAGTATTTGAAGCCATATGTCCATGGCCAGGTATAAGGTACTGTATACGATGATTAGTTAAGATCGTATCTACCTTCTGCAAGGTTAAATCATAGTGGAAACTACTATCATAAATAAATGGAAATTCCACATCCGATAAATAATCCCCCGCTATCAAAATTCCTAGTGGCTCAATTACAGCAAATATTCCGTCTGCTGTATGACCCGGTGCCTGATAAAAAGTTAATGTCGTACCCCCAATTTTCGCTGTATGGCGCTCTCTACTAATTGGGATATCAACTTGTGGGAATGAAATTGGATAATTCCGATCCAAGTAATATTTATCATCAAATTGTTTCATCTGTTCCAAAATATGGTGTTGATCCAATTTGGAGAACAAATGACTTGCAATAACCGTCGCATCTAAAAATGCTCCGCTACCAATGAGATGGTCCCAATCTGAATGGGTATAAATGACATATATAGGAAGATTGCCTTTTATCTTATTGACCTTGTTACGAATTTCCTCTACTTCTTTTGGAAGTAAGTTAGGGTCTACAACAATGATACAATCCTTTGTCTTCACCACAACTGAAGTTGTTTTATATAACTGACTTTCAAAAACAGTGAAATGTTCATTTTGAAATTGAATCATTCTATATTCCTCTTCTCTTTTGTCATCCATGATTATTAAATGATATTCGATGCTTCATGACAGTTTTCCTTCATTATCATTATATTTACAAACACGAAGTTTCAGTTTCATAAGTTTTAATTGGTTTTGATTGATTTTTGATTTGCTAGTAGATATAGTACGAAAAATATATAATAAACATTTATGCCTTTTATTCATTTCATTTAAATATTTTTGAAGTTTTTGAAACGCGAACCATTTGGCAATCGTTAATAGTGTAATTAGGGGGTGACCAAGATCAATAGAGATATAGAGTTCATATTCGATGAACATGCAGAACACTTGTTGCAGCTCGCCTATTTTTATACAAAAGACCGTTATTCTGCAGAGGATATTGTACAAGAGGTGTTCATCAAATTTATGGATATTAATTATGAAGAACGTGGAACATTACGTGCATTTCTATCTAGAATGACAATTAATAAATCAAAGGATTACTTAAAAAGTTGGACTTATAAAAAAATACAATTGAAAGAAAAATGGTCATTTGTAATAGCGAAGAAGAAGAAAGATCCTATGCTCATTAGTGATGAACGGAACCTCATTGGAAAAGCAATATTAGAGCTACCACTTGATTATCGTGAAGTTATTATATTGTACTATTTTCAGGAAATGAATGTAGCTGAAATAGCATTAACATTAGAGATTCCAGAGAACACGGTTAAAACAAGACTTCGCCGGGCACGAGAAAAGTTAAAACCACTTTTACAGGAAGAAAAATGGGAGGTGCTAGTAAATGAATGAAATGAAACGAAGCCTTATAGAAGTTGCTGGTGATATGAGCGAGAGTAAGGATCGGGTTCGAAAACGACTTTTGGAACGACATGAGAAGAAAAAAGATTTCAAGAAGAACCTTTTGGCAGGTGTTAGTGTCGCTACAATGATTTTTGTCTTATTTTTAACGACAAATTGGTTGATGAATGAACAACTAGGTAATTCCGTAGATTCAAATGAAATTATTATTGGCTTGTTTGATGATACAGTGTTTGAAACTTCTATTAAGTTACAACGTGCAGTGGGATTTATTGAAGAAGAAGAGTATTTGAAGGAATACGCATATGATGATTACGAAAATTATTTAGCCTTTTACACATACGCCCAATCATTAGGATATGAAATCACTGAGCAAGAGATCAATAAAAGCTTTGAACAGACAATGAATCAAATGAAAGTTGATTTTAATAGCTATTTCGAAGAATTAATAGCGAAAAGTGACCTTACTTGGGAAGAAATTGAAGAATATCAATATAAATTGGCACCTTTTGACGTAGCTCTTGAAAAGTTAAAACTTCATTATGTTGAACTTTATCCGAAAATCGAATGGAATATTGCGAGCTCTTTAGCACAAAAACATGCAATTCCTTATTTTCGAGAGAATTATGCCAATGACATTATCGCATTCAAAAAGAAACACTCGCTTTCATTACATGATGGTCCAATATTTAGCGGTGTAAAACACGTAGGTCGTGTCGTAGCTTTTGAAGATAATATGTTTTTAGTTTCAACAAAAGCTACCATCGAGGATATTGAAACGTTATCTAAAAAAGAATTAATGTACCGATATTCTACTGAAGGCACCTGGTATCCATTAAACGATACACCTGAAATCAGTGAGGGTGATCTTGTAGAAACATACTATCAAACGCAAACTTCAACGAATACAACTCCGATCGTTTCTGATTTATGGGATTTAAAGATACTTGAAAAGTATGAACCTGAAACGGTAGTAAACAAAAACACTATTACTTTAACAGTTTATAAAGATAATATTTCAAAAGTGAAAAGCTTTTTATCTATGCTTGAATGGGAACATGCCAACTTTACTTTTTCGAAATCCCCAGACTATGAGCTCGTAGTAAATGACATAATGTATCAAATTTGGTCTTATTCAGATGGTTTTGTACTATATTCAACTCGAGGAGTATATAGAAAATTGAATGCAGATTTTACAGAAGAATTTGCTGGCTATCTCGGGATAGACTCAGGTCTGAAATAAGTTTTATTTTCCGGAGCATGTGAAGATATGATGATTCACATGCTTTTTTGTATTGTTTGGGCGATGATGTATTGAGAACCAGTATAATTTTGTGGCTGTCTATTATATTCCTTGATTTGTCTATTAACCGATGGAATCTGTCTAATATCCTGGCTTGATTGTCTATTATCTTGCTTGTGATTAGTGAGCTGTCTATTATCTTCCACTATTTATCTATTATCCTTTGCTGTTTGTCTAATAAACTAACTAGATTGTCTATTATCCTTCCCCCTACTCCGGATAAAACCTAATAACCTAACTTCCTCTTAACTTCATTACAAAATGATTGAATATTCATTCATTACTGTTATATGATGTTGATGTACGAAGGAGTGAATCTCGTGATATTTAAGAAAAAGGCTATTATTGGAGAACAACATGGCGTTTCCTTTATGAATGGTGAGGTTGCTTTTCATGGTTTCTCCATGAATGTGTATTGTTATTTAATTGATGGTGTTCTCATTGATACAGGTGCACAGTCACTACATAAATATTTTGAAGCTTTTATCGATGCTACTAATTTTGATCAAGTATTAATTACCCACCATCATGAGGATCATACGGGTTGCGCGGCATATATCGGAAAAACAAAGAAGGTACCCATTTATATTAATGAAAAATCAATAGATGTTTGTGCAAAAAAAGCGAATTATCCTTTCTATCGTAAAGTCTTTTGGGGTAGTAGGAAGCCATTTCAAGCGAAACCTACTCCAACTATTTTTCATTCTCGAAATGCTACTTGGGATGTTATTGATACACCAGGTCACGCTTTTGATCACCAATCCTTTTTAAATCGTAATACTGGTCAATTGTTTACGGGGGATCTGTTTGTTCAAATTCACACTAAATTAATTTTAGCCGATGAAAGTATCAGTACGATTATCAATTCTTTAGAAAAAGTTTTGACTTTTGATTTTGATGAAGTTATATGTCAACACGCGGGTTTTGTAAAAGATGGTCGAAATGCTCTAAAACAAAAGGTAGAATACTTAAATTCGGTTAGGCAGGAAGTCATTTCATTAAATCAAGAAGGATTTGGTGCAAAAGAAATTTGCCAAAAGTTGTTTCCTAAACAATATCCAATCATTAAACTTTCCCGCGGAGATTGGGATTCACTTCACATTGTAAATTCCATATTGAAGGAAAATAATCTCCCAATGAATTATTAAATATAAAATCGGTATTCCCTATTCTAGTTTTGTGGATAGAGAATACCGACTGCCCCATTAATACATTAAGTTCAATAAAAAAGGCATTAATCCTTCTTGAATTAACGCCCTTTTAGTTTATGTATAATTCTTCACAAATTCATAGGTATTTTCCTATTTCTTCAATTTCAACAAGTCCACTCTCATTCAAAAACTGTTTTATTAAATGTAGATGACCTGCTCCAATAAGCAACATAATGCGATCATCTTCCTTTTCAATAAGGTTTGCAATATTATGATAGATAATTAAATTTCTTTGATACCACCATCTAACCCAATCAATTCCTACATAATTTGTATTTTCTCCAATTCGAGCAACATTCATATACATCCTATGGTCCGTTAGAATTCTTTCTTTTTGATTTAAGTTTTTCAAAATCTCTTGTAAAGTTAGAGAGTTTAAATCTATTTCAATCTGTGGTATGAAGACTTTGGTAATTAATTCGTAAAGTTCAGGTTGATTCTTTTTAGCCCAATCAAGAACTTCACCTATACCCCTACTTCCTATATCGCCCATCCAATCAACCGAATAAATTTTCTGATGATTCATTTTTTTAGCTAATTGGAAACCTATTTGGTCAATCTCATTCACTGTTAATTCATATGTTCCCTTGAGGAAGTTTTCATATTGTTCATTAAGAGTATCTTCACTTTCCTTTACAAATTCTACTGCAACCTTGGTTGGATTGAATTTTGCTAATTTGCTTATTACATCGTTTATTTCTCTTTTTTTATTCTCAGAAAGTAAATTAACAGTTCCCACTTGAACAAAATCCGATGAACCTGCAAAATGGAAAGTTCCTAAAATTAATACTTTAGGTTTCATACATTTCCCCACCTTAATAATAGTGTCTAAATTACATTAATCAAATCTGGATTCTTAACAAAATATTATAAATTCTCTTTTGCTATCCTGCTCCTTTACTTCAATTACTCTATAATTCAATATTAACACAATATTTAAAAAAACATTATCGAAAAATAGAAAAAAGACGATCCAAATTGAAGACCGCCTTGTTCAACTATCCTGCCCAGTATGTTGAACAAGAAACCATTCCACTCAAAATTGAATGCCTTTCATTTCCGCCTTTCTCATAATTTCATGTAACTTCCCTAATAGTCGTTTATTTTTCTCCTTTTCTTCTTCTAAATCTTCCTCTAATTTTGATAGACGAATATCTTTTTCTAATAACCTACTTTCTAACAGATTACATTTTTTTTGTAGTTTTTCGTTTTTACGCTTTAATTTTTCATCTAAAGTCTGTTTTTGTTGAACAGTAACTCTTTTTCTAAACTGACAAACTTCATTTCTTTCTAATAATTCTTTTACATGAGGCTTACTAAATGTAGATGCACTATAACCAGACAATTCAATTAATAGCTTTTTCGTAACAATTGTACCCTCTTCCTTCAATGTATCTATGGCATTTTGAATAGTTCTAAGTGTTTCTTCCCTCCGTTGTTCTTGTAACTTAATCAAAGATTCAGGAAGTTTCTTCATTGTTTATTACACCTTTCTTTATATTATCTTCGATTTTTTCTACAATTTTCTGAGATAATCTTAAATTATATTCAGCATTTTCTTTTAACAGAGGATTGTTTCCAACTAATCGAATCTTCTTTTCCCATTGCTCAACTTGTTCTTTAAAATAATCTAATTCATCTGCATTAGGAACAAAGAAAGAACATGAAAAACACTCATACATATCGTTTTTACAACCTGTAATATCACTACAAATTCCTAATCGACCAATTTTATGTGATCTTGGTTTTTCTAATAATCTCTTTACTATTAGTGGATTATCCGCATTTATAATTTTTCCTTTGAAATAAATACCACCTGCAGGTTCATTTGTTTTGAATTCATTTTTTTATTCGCAAAAATCCATTTCCAAAATTATCCACTTTTGATTACTAAATGATTGGGAAATATAATGTCGATGAGGATTTTTTATGAAAGACTCAGACAAATAGACATTAGGCAAGGGAGTGAATGATTTGAGAAACGTTTATTTCACAACTTTTCTTTTAAGTATAGGAATGTTCTTATTGATATCTCAGTCGGCTTCTGCTGAATATCGCGTCCTTGGAACAATTGATGATTATTCAAATATTAGTGATGAGAACAAAGGAAAAGCGAAAAATATTATTGAGAATTTAAAAGAACAGCTTAATAAATTAGGTATTGAAAATGGACATTCCGACATATTTGAAAACTTAGATGAAGAAATTAAAGAAAAAGCAAAAGAAATTATGAAACAAGCGAAAGAAGGATCTATTTCGCGAGAAGCAGCAAAGAAACAATTATCTGAATTAGGTGTGGACTTACCTGATAAGAAACAGCAACTTTTAAAAGGGTTAGATGAAGAAACGAAAACAAAAGCGAAAGAAATTTTTAAACAATTACGTGAAGGTAAAATTACTAAAGAAGAAGCCCATACAAAACTTGGAGAGTTAGGTATTACTTTACCAAAACATGATGAATTAGAAAATTTAGACCCTGAAACGAAAGAAAAAGTTGCTGAGTTAGTTGAAGATGCACGTACTAAATTAGAACAACTTGGTCTTAAGTTGCCAAAAAGATTTGAAAAATTCCTTAATATATCAGAATAACTTTAATCTCACATAAACATTAATCACAGTAAATAAAAAAGCTTGATTCCGATTCGATAAAAAGAATCAAGCTTTTTTACTTTTAGCGGCGATTTTCGTGAATGATATGCGCTAATGGGAATATTGATGAAGCAATGTTTGCATAAGTAACTTCATGTTTTGGATTAAATTGATTGTTTTCTACTGGAAGTAATTTTAGTGCATTTGCTAACGCAATATAACCCACATTTTTAGTTTCGATTAGATAGCCATCATTTAAGTTTAATTTGTAAATATCATAATTTTTCCCAGCAAGTTCAAGTCCTAATGCACGAACGTACCATACTGCTAATTGCTCGCGTGTAAGTTTTGTATCTGGTTTGAATTCTTCATCTGGGTTAAGAATGCCAATTCGTACTGCTTGCTCTACAACACTATATAATTGATGTTTTTTATCGATATTTTTGAAAGTTTGTGTTGAAATTTCCGTATCTAACAATTCATATTCATAGAGATAAGATAAGGATTTCACAAGAATTCTTAACGCATCGCCATTCGAAATTGAATCATCTGCATTAAACGTTTTGTAGTCTTTAATCTCAAGTATTCTATTTTGAATTAAGTAGTTTAACTCTTCCTCTGCAGTATGGTGGGTTACCTTAGGAAGTTCTGTTTGTCCATATAAACTTACCCATTTCCCCGTAGTCGCATCTAAATAGCTGAACTGATTTTGATTGTAGTTAAGTGTATATACTAAGTTATAATGATTCTCTTTAAAGCTATCAATTTTTACATATTGAAGATTTATACTAATCGCCTCATTAAATAGTCTCCTAGCTTCCTCATTAGAAATTACATTCTTAACAGATGGCCATTCTTCAAATTCTTGATGATTAACATATAAACTACTTAACGTTCCATCTGTATAAACAGAAATGTTAATTTGACTACCTTCTACAACGACTCCATTTACTACACGTGGGAATGTGAAATGATAAATCCCCCTAGCCTTTTCAAAATATGGTTCTGAAATTGGTTTTGCGTAATTGTGTAAATAAGAAGGTACCAATTGTTTTAAATGTTCAATCGCTTTCGCTTGTAACTCACTTTCTTTAAGTACTTTTTTCTCTTTCGATTTGCCTAGTTCTCGAAGAACCTCACCCTTTATGTCACTGTAAGAAATGATTTCTCCTGTTAACTGGTTCATATCAATGGAAGAGCCATATCCACCAAATTCCCAATCATAAGAAAATTGAATACTTAAAAATGGTTGTCCAAATTGGTTATCATATTCGTGGACAGATGTAATATTTAACTTTACATCATCTGAATCAATTTTCAGTAATTCTTCCGCAATTTTCTTCGCTTGTTCCACTGTGACACTATTATATTTTGGTGCAAATGGTTTTGACGAGAGAGCTTCTACTTTTCCTACTTTTGGAGTGTCTTTTGTAAAACCATTTGCATTTTGCCATTCACCAGTAATAGCATTAATTCCGAACTGTATAGAAGGAAGATAAACAAGAGCGACTGATGGTTCACCTGTATTGTAGTCGTACTGAATTTGGTATTTCAATTGCACATTTAAATTCTTTTTAACCGTATCTAAAACAGCTTGATTACTTTTAGCAAGTTTCGCATCATCAAATGTAGCTTTATTTGAGTTTTGTGTAAATTGATAGAAAGAAGTAATCGTTCCATCCCCTAATACCGTCACATAAACTCGCTGATCTGCAATTGGAATATCATTTTGCTTTTGAACAAATGAGAAATCGTAACGAATTGGTTCAGTTAAAAGTTGATTTGAATAATAAATATACTCATTTGTATCTAATTGATATTTCTTACCATTTGTTAATTTATTTAGAAAATTAGTTGCAATCTTTTGTGCTTCATCTTTTGAAACTTTAGCTGGGAATAAAACCTCTGATGTTGTAATTGGATTATAATAGTAGGATTCAATATCTAGATTGTCACCTACAAATGTAACATTTCCAAATACATCTTTTCCTTTTACCGTTTTTTGGAAACTTAAATCGTAACGAATTCGATTGTCTTCAGGATAATGGTGGGCATTACTTAGCTTGAACTCACTATCAGGTAAAAAATCGAACTGTTTTGGAAATAAAGTCTTTAATTTTTTAATAAAATCACTTTTTTCAACTTTCTTCTCAGTTTGAACTTCGATTGCAACCCTTTCACTTTGTCCATCAATTGGCGATTGAGCATGTCCAATGGATGTTGTTATGCCAAGTGTCAACGCAGTTGTTGTAACGAGGATTGCAAATTTCCTCATCTTTTTCAAAAATAACCCTCCTAAAAATGAGTTAGGAAAAACAACACAATATTCCCACTATTAGTAAATATATGCATAGCTTTTTTCAAAAATTAATAAAATAATTGTAAATATTTACTATTGGTTAGGAAGGGTTTTAGGAAACTTTCATACAAAAAATCCTGTTCGAGTTCACATTATGGAACTTAAACAGGATCAAGTGTTTAATGTTTTATTCTTGAAGTTCAATTTGTCCAGTAATATCAATCCCTTGTAGCGCTTGAGTTGCAAGACGATCGGCTTCTTGATTTAGTTTTCGTGGGACTAATTCAAACTCAGGTTCAATTCCTAACGCTTTAAATTTTTCATCGATTCGATCTGCCCAGCTTGCTAACTCTTTTTCATAAGCTGGCCATTCTCCACTCATTTGATTAATAACAACTTGGGAATCTCCAATCACTTGAATCGTTTGGTGATGAACACCTAATAATTCCAATTCTACAACAGCTAAATGAAGTGCCGCATATTCAGCTTCGTTATTTGAAGCAAGTCCATGCGCAGGTGCATTTCTTCGTAAACGATACCACTTTCCGTTTTGTTCATAATAAATCGCAATCCCTAGCCCTGCATCACTTGACTGAATATCATAACCCCCATCAAAATACACTTTCACATTATGAGGTTCGGTTTCTATTTCTTTTAAGTACTTCTTAATTTCTTTTGGCATCCAAGTACTGTCATGTTTATCAGTATAAGAAATATTTTTAGTCCTTCCAGTTTTTTTAATATCCTCACCAATCGTTAATGCATGTGCAGCGGGCATAAATTCCGAACGAAAAGTTGCTTCAATACCATTTTTTGATTTATATGTCCATTCAATAAATAATTCCATCATTAGCCTCCCCATTGATATGTACATAATTTTCTCAAAATCGCACAATTCTATAATTGTAGTATACGTGAAAGACCCCGAAAAACCACTTATTATAAGTGATCTTTCGGGGCTTCAGTTCAGAGTTTAACAATAACTCCGCGAATGAAATACATCATTTTTTCAAACTGCCTAACAACAAATTAATTCTTAAAAAATTAACGGTTGTTGTTATTGTTGTTATTGTTGTTATTGTTGTTGTTACGGTTGAAGTCTGCTTCTTGAGCATACTCTTCGTTGTCTTTGTTATTATTGTTACGATTGCGGTTGTTTAAATCTAACTCTTGTGCTAATTCTTCAAACTCATTGCGATCGTTACGGTTATTATTGCGGTTGTTGTTGTTTGCCATGATGTTTTCACCTCCACGCCACTTATTTTGACTCTCTAGTTATTTTTTATTCAAATTCTAAAAAATAAAAAATTTTTCAGTTTGAAAATGCCTGAATACAACAATTGAGTAAAGGGTAGCCTTTTTACAGGTATTAAAGGAGGTTGACCAATGTACGAAAAGAAACTAGCACTTCATGAAACAATGGAATTCCATGAATTAATCAACTTTATGACGACAAGTTTATTAAAATCGAAAATGAGTCAAGGAATCGTTTTTGATGATGATTTAAGAGCGTTATTAGAAAAGAATGTGAAACTTACAACTCCCGCTTTAACTGCGATGATTAAGCTTTATAGAAATTCAAAATTAGAATATTAGGAGGAGAACTAAAGTGGATGATTATTTAGATCCTATTAACTCGGTTAATATGCCTGAATTAACGGATTCAGGTGTTGCATTAGAGTTTTTACTAACAACAAAAACCGGTATTCGTAACCTTTCTATTGCGCTAACTGAAACAGCATCCCCTGTTCTTCGGAAATTAATGAAAACACAACTAGATGTAATGATCGATTTATACGATGAAATTTGTGAATTGATGATGAAAAAAGATTGGATAAAACCATATGACTTAGAAGCCCAAAAAGATTTAGATATTAAATCCGCAGAAAATGCAGTTAGCATCGCTCAATTGGATTTATTCCCTAAAAATATGAATCGAAAAGGATTATTCCCTACCCCACCTAAAAGATAAAACAGTAAGGGAGTTTAGAATAATGAAGGCAGTGACATTTCAAGGAATAAAAGACGTTCAAGTGAAAAAAGTAAAAGCACCAACCATATTAAAACCAGATGATATTATTATTAAAGTTACCGCATCCGCAATCTGTGGTTCCGATCTTCATTTGTTTCACGGGATGATTCCTAATTTGAATGAAGATTATATAATTGGCCATGAACCAATGGGGATTGTCGAAGAAGTAGGAAAAAGTGTGACAAAGGTTAAAAAAGGAGACCGTGTCGTCATTCCTTTTACCATTGCTTGTGGTGAATGTTGGTTTTGTAAACATGATTTAGAAAGTCAATGCGACAACTCAAATGATCAACATGAAATGGGTGGATACTTCGGATACTCTCACACTACCGGAGGATATCCTGGTGGACAAGCGGAGTATATGCGTGTTCCTTTCGGCAATTTTCTTCCCTTTAAAGTACCAGAAGATAGTGAAATTCCAGATGAAAGTCTAGTACTACTTGCAGATGCTGCGTCAACTGCATACTGGAGTGTTGATAATGCAGGTATTAAACAAGGAGATACTGTCGTCGTTGTTGGCTGTGGACCGGTTGGCTTACTTACCCAAAAATTTGCATGGTTAAAAGGTGCAGAACGTGTGATTGCAGTCGATTATGTAGGTTATCGATTAAAACATGCAAAACGTACAAACAAAGTTGAAATCGTTAATTTTGAAGACCATGAAAATTGTGGTGAATATATTAAAGAAATTACCAAAGGTGGAGCAGACGTGGTAATTGACTGTGTTGGTATGAGTGGAAAAATGACACCTATGGAATTTTTGGCTAGTGGGTTGAAATTACAAGGTGGTGCTCTAGGTGGCCTTGTGATTGCAAGTCAAGCTGTTAGAAAAGGTGGCACAATCCAAGTCACTGGTGTCTATGGAGCAAGGTATAACGCATTTCCACTTGGTGACATTTTCCAGAGAAATGTAACACTAAAAACAGGACAAGCTCCAGTTCCACACTATATGCCTCATATTTATAATTTAATAAAAGAAGGTAAAGTAGATCCTAGCGATATTGTGACACATGTCCTTCCACTAGAGAAAGCAAAACATGGTTATGAAGTGTTTGATACAAAAACAGATAATTGTATTAAGGTTATCTTAAAACCATAACAGCTAATATAAAATGAACATAAGTATTTTGGGACATAATTTTTCTAATTGAAAAGTTATGTCCTTTTTTATTATCAATATTTCTGTTTTCGATAGTATGCTTCATAGTAATGGAACATACTATCTCAATTCATTTTACTAATCCTTGTTATATTCTAAAAGCGGCTCGTACGTCATGAGTGCAAGATTCTCTGTTACAAATTCATCGTCAATCCATTCCCCTTGCAATAACATTCCCCTCACCCCTTACCAATACTTTATCAAAAAATACCTGTACTGTAATTAGTTGGATAGTAAAAATAAAATAATCTATTTTGATTACACTAATGTAATGAAACAAAATGCAAAACTACAACGTATTAACAAATAGATCAAATAAGTAGGAGAATAAATAATGGAATCAAAAGATGAATTACTACAGCATTTAGCTGATATTCAAGTATGGGAAGAAGATCAAAAAGGTTTATTCTTTTGGGAAAAGCTTGGTCGTTTACCATTCAAGTTATTAGATAAAGTAACACCAAAATTTATCCAAGAAAAAATAGGTATTTTGGTCAATGAATTAGGAAGTTATATTCAAACAGGTGGTAAATATTTAATAAGTGAAAAAGCAATTATTAAAAAAATCAGAAAAACAACTGTGAATATAGAAATTGAAACGATAGAAGATGTGGCAAATATGCCTTTAAAAGATATGATTAAAGTAAGTAACGAGCTTCAAGTAGAACGTGTAAAATTTGCAACTGTTCAAGGTGCAACAACTGGGTTCGGTGGCATTTTTACTTTAGTTGTAGATATCCCTGTTGTACTTGGTACTGCTCTAAAAACGCTACAAGAAATCGCGATTATTCATGGTTACAATCCAAATGAAAAAACAGAGCGGGTATTTATTGTTAAATGCATGCAGTTTGCTTCTGCCGATATTGTAGGGAAAGAAGCCATTTTGAAAGAACTTGCAACGATGAATGAAAAGAAAAGCTCTTCAGAAGATATGATTTCTCAGCTTAAAGGTTGGCAAGAAGTCTTCTTTACTTATCGCGATCAATTTGGTTGGAAGAAACTATTTCAAATGATTCCAATTGCTGGTATGGTGTTTGGAGCCTTCGCCAATAAAGGTATGATTAAAGATGTTTCAGAAGCTGGAATTATGTTATACCGAAAACGTCGAATTTATGAAAAGTTGCATGAGATCGAAATATCAACAAAACAACTTAATGAATAGCATTTACTTAGGTTTGTCTGAACAAGACAAACCTTTTTATATTATACCTCCAATTTCTTGTGATACTTGTCTTGTTTTGGATATGGAGGCGAGTGTTCTCTAACATAAAGATGTTCTTGAACACACATATTAAAAAAAAGAAAAGGAGGAGATATGAAGATGTCAATTATGGATCACAAAAAAAATAACCATAAGAATAATTCATGTGGTGCTAACTGTTCAACAAATACCTCAAAACCAAAGAGTCCAGAGGAAATTGCAAAAGAATTTTATCCACAAAGTGCAAATGGGAAACAGGTAAAATCAATTGTGGAATTTGCTAAAGAATTTGTTCCAAATTTAATACCTAAGACTGTGAAAAATAAATTAAGCGGTCTAACTAATAAAGCTGCTAATGCCAATAGTATGCCCAAAGTTTCTATAGAAGAAATCGCAAAAGAATTCTTCCATAATTCATCATACAAACCAAATGCCACAAGTTCTAGCACAGGTAAGAATACAAATGCAGTAACTGAATTTGCCAACGAGTTTTTAGCTGCAAATACTCAAGCAAACAAAAAATCACAAGCAAAATCTTCAAGTAATGCAGTAAGTTCAACTGTCACGAATGCAGCAAATACAGTGACAGAGTTTGCGAATGAATTCATAACTCCGAACTCAGGGTCGAATAAGAATTCAAAACAAACTCCTAACAGTGCGTCTAAGGTTCAAGCGAAAGCACCTAGTACAAATACAAATGCCATTACCGAATTCGCCAATGAATTTCTAGCCAATTCGTCAAAAAATATAAATTCGACTAAAACAGCAGCAGATTTTGCAAATAGTGTTCAAAAAAATGCTTCAAAAGCAAAACCGCTCGAAGAAATTGCAAATGAATTTAAACCAAAACACGATAACGGCGCAACAATTCAAAAGAAAAACAAATAATTTTTCTTGTATAGCGTGCAGTAGGTTTACCCTACTCACGCATTTTTATCGTTTATGCACGTAAAATTTTCTCCATTGATTTCCCTTTTGCTAACTCATCAATTAGTTTGTCCAAATAGCGTGCTTCTCGAATAATTGGATCTTCGATTTCTTCCACTCTGTAACCACAAATCACACCTTTAATCAATGCACGGTTAGGATTCATGCTAGGAGCTTCATTGAAGAAAGTTTCAAAGTTGGTCTTATTTTCTAAATGAGATTCTAATTCTTCCTGACTATAACCTGTAAGCCATCGAATAATTTCATCTACTTCTTCTTTTGTACGACCCTTCTTCTCCGCTTTTGTAATATAATGTGGGTAAACACCAGCAACACTCATTTTATATACTCTTTGTATGCTTTTATCGTTCATAAAACTACCTCCTTCCAATAGTTCTATTATATACAAAATAAGGTAGCTATGTTCTTTAATGCTTTTCATGTTCATTTGGCGATAGTTCGTAATAATGATTTATTTGATTTTCAGCAAACGTTACTCCACATATAAAATAAATAATAATTAATGTGGCTAATACAATAGGTTTCAGTAACCATAGCTTTTTAGATGGTTTTGTAATTTTACTACGCGTTATGATTATGATTAAGAAAATCGTAGAAATAGATAAAAATAAAAATATTCTAATGAGGATTATGGACCCATCACCTTTAATCATTTCACCTAACATCGCTCCCATCATACCACCCATGATTCCCGCCATAACACCGTCCAACACTGATAAGATACCAAAATTACTTCCAAAAATTAAACCTACTAATATTCCAATTAACATCGTTAATACTGTGGAAAAAATTAAATTACCTTGATAAGTAAATCCTAAAAGAACCCCTACCGTAAAACTTAGATTCATACAAAAATACATGGAAATCATCATCCCTTCCATAGAAGAGATGTTCTTTTTAAATATTCTTGATTGAATGAGCACGATTATTGTTAATACAATTAATGATCCTAAAATATATAGTTGGTAGTACCCCATACAACTCTCCTTTTGTTTGTAAGTTGCTATTCTATATAAAGTATACTGTATACCCCTTAAAGGTATGCGAAATAGAAAAAAATCCTCAATTCTGAAGAACAGAGGATTTAAAATAATATAGTAGTATTTATATTAAGCAAACAAAAAGCTCAGATGTCTTATGATAATACTTCAATTAAATAGTCGACAATGTGTTCAGATCTCACCTTTTCACTTAATCCAGCTCGATGAATCCCTGCTCTCATTTGAAGTAAGCAACCAGGATTTGTAGTGATAATCACAGAGGCGTTAGTTCCTTTTACATCATCCATCTTACTATCTAAAATCTTCAATGCCATTTTTTGATTTAGTAAGTTATAAATTCCAGCTGAGCCGCAGCAAAGGCCTGCTGTTGGAAGCTCTACATAATCCACGTGAGGAATTGCTTTCAATAACTCTCGTGGCTCTGATACCACTCTGTTCACATTCCGTAAATGACAGGAATCTTGATAGGTTACCAGTTCAACGTGGTCCTTCTGAATTTCTGCTAACTTTTGAACGATTCCTAATTCTAGGATGAGGCTTGATATATCAATAATTTTACTATCAAATGTCTTTGCACGCTCTGAGTATTCAACATCATCTGCAAGTAAGTGGCCATATTCATATAAAAATGCGCCACAACCTCCTGCATTATTCACAATGTAGTCCGCTTCAATTTGCTCAAATGCATTAATATTACGTCTTGCATTTACTTTTGCTTTTTCTAATTCACCACTATGTCCATGTAGCGCTCCACAACATACTTGTTCTTCTGGAATAACAATTTCGCATCCTAGTAGTTGTAACAATTGTATTGTTCGATCGTTTGTTTGACGAAACACGGTATCCATTAAACACCCAGTGAAAAAGGCTACTTTTACAACCGATTTTGGAGGTATTACTGGAATTTCTCGCTTAACAGATTTAGGAATTTTAGGTAAGGCTTTTTCCATTTCTTTCATCATCGGTGGGAACAAATTCATGAAACCAATTTTTCTTGCTACTTTCTGTAAGCCACTAGCCTGATATGCACGAACTAATTTCGTAGCTCCAACCATCTTAGATTGATCTTTAAATAAATGATCAAAGGCTAATTTTCGACTAACTTTTTCCTTTAATGAAGGATTTTTCACAGACTGAATGGCATCTCTTGATTGTTCTAATAAATGCCCATATTCAACTCCTGCTGGACAAGCAGGCTCACAAGCTCTACAGCCTAAGCAAAGATTGATAGATTCTTCTAGTGATGAATCCCAATCTACAAAACCGTCTCGCACTGCTTTCATAATTGCTATTCTACCACGGGGAGAATGTACTTCATTATTACCTGTTTGTATATAAGTTGGACATGAAGGAAGGCAAAAACCACAACGCATACAATCAAGAAGCTTTTCCTCATCAACACGCTCGATAAATGCTTCTCTCATGCGATTAGCTTCGACACTAACCATTTGACATCACCATTCTTTTTCTCGTCTCTTTTGCAAACATTTTTCCAGGATTCATAATATTTTGAGAATCGAATGCTAGTTTAATATTTCTCATCGTTTGAATACCTGATGCACCAATTTTCCATTCTAAATAAGGAGCTTTCATCTCTCCAACTCCATGTTCACCTGTAATCGTTCCACCTAATCTAATCGCTACTTCAAAAATTTCATCAAAGGCTTCTTCAACCCGTATCATTTCTTCTAATCTCGTAAATCTGTAAGGCAAGTTGGATGAAGGTTACCATCCCCCGCATGACCAAATGTACAAATCGTTAGATTATACTTCTTTGATATACGTTGAATTTCTCGTACCATTTTAGCGATTTCCGAGCGTGGTACTGTCGCATCTTCTAATATGGTTGTTGGACGGATTCTAGCTAATGAAGACAATGCTACCCTTCGCGCTAACAGTAATTTCTCGGCTTCCGCTTCATTTTCTGCTAATTGAATACTTGTCGCACCATGTTCTTCACAGATTTCTGACATCCTCTTCGTATCCACTATCACTTGACCTAAATTTCCGTCTTGTTCAAGTAGTAAAATCGCTTCAGCATCAGTAGGTAAACCAATATTTGCATATTCTTCAATTGCACGAATAGTCCCATTATCCATGAACTCTAATGTTACTGGTGTAATTTTAGATGCAATAATAGCTGAAACAGCACTTCCCGCTTGTTCCAATGAAGGAAAAACCGCCAACATTGTTTGTTTTGATTCAGGTAATGGGATCACTTTAAGTAGAATTTCTGTAATAATTCCGAGTGTTCCTTCAGAACCGACTAGTAAACTAGTTAAGTCATAGCCAGCAACATCTTTTGCAAGTTTACCACCTGTTTTTAATATCTCACCGTTAGGTAAAACGACTTCTAATCCCATCACATAGTCTTTTGTAACCCCATATTTTAACCCACGGAGCCCACCAGAATTTTCACTCACATTCCCACCTATTGTAGATATTTTCATAGAGCCTGGATCTGGTGGATAAAACAATCCTTTTTGTTCAACGAATTGGTGAATACTTTGAGTGATGACTCCTGGCTGAACGCGTAATGTTAAATTTTCTTCATCTAATTCTAAAATTTTGTTCATTCGATGGAAGAGTATGACCATACCACCAGAAGTGGGAGTTGTTCCTGCTGCTAAATTTGTACCGGAACCTCGTGGAACAATTGGTACACCTTCTTCAGCACATAATAAAACAAGTTGTTGAACTTCATTTGTATTACTCGGTGCAACAACTACATCAGGAATAGCTTGAAAATTCGGTGTCGCATCATACGAATAGGCAAGTAAAGATGCTCTTGACGAATGAACATGTTCTTTCCCTACAATTGCTTCAATTTTATTTATGAGGTGAGTATCCATTATCTCTCTCCTTTTTAATTCAAAGTACCTAATTGGCCTTCAAACCTACTAAAAAAATATAAGAGAAGAAAACCTGGCTTGTATGCTCGCCAGGTTCTTTCATTAATAAATCCGATTTTCCGTAACAGCATCAAAGAAATGTGCTCGTTCCATGTCAAATGCTAATTGAATAATATCTAATGGTTTAACATTTGAATCCACATCAATTCTTGCTATAAAATCAGTTCCATTTAAATTCGAGTATAAGTATGTTTCTGCTCCCATAAGCTCAGCCACTTCGATTTGAACTGAAACGGTTGATCCTTTATGGTTTGCAATATCTTCGGAATTCGTATAAATATGCTCTGGTCGAATACCAAGTATGATTTCTTTTCCGATATATCCTTTTTCCTGTAAAAGCGTTCGTTTACTTTCAGGAAGTTCGATTCTAAAGTCACCAATTACAAACTCTGATTCCCCAAGCTTTCCTCTAAAGAAGTTCATAGCAGGAGAACCAATAAATCCACCTACAAATACGTTATTTGGATAATCATAAACATCTTTAGGAGTACCTACTTGTTGAATTAGACCATCTTTCATGACAACTAAACGTGTAGCCATTGTCATCGCTTCTGTTTGATCGTGTGTTACATAAATTGTTGTAGTTCCTAATCTACGATGTAGTTTTTGGATTTCTGCACGCATTTGCACACGTAATTTTGCATCTAAATTTGATAAAGGTTCATCCATTAAGAAAATTTTTGCATCTCGAACAATAGCTCGACCAAGTGCAACACGTTGACGCTGACCACCAGATAATGCTTTTGGTTTACGCTTTAAGTACTCTTCTAATCCTAATATTTTTGCAGCTTCATTTACTCTTTCTTGAATTTCTTTTTTAGGCACTTTTCTCATTTGTAAACTGAATGCCATGTTTTCATATACAGTTTTATGAGGATACAATGCATAGTTTTGGAATACCATTGCAATATCGCGATTTTTAGGTGCAACTTCATTCATTTTTGTACCGTCAATTTCCAAAACACCATCTGTAATGTCCTCTAACCCTGCAATCATTCGTAACGTAGTTGTTTTACCGCATCCAGATGGACCAACAAAAACGATGAATTCTTTATCTAAAATATGTAAGTTAAAGTCTTTAACAGCTACTGCTCCCTTATCATATTCTTTTGTAAGGTTTACTAATTTTAATTCAGCCATCGTTATTCCTCCAATCTATTATTCTCTTAAACTTTTGAAAAACATAATTCACCAAGACAAAATGTATGTTGTAGTTCCAAGTCTTCATTCAGTAATATTAAATCAGCATCTTTCCCTACACTGATACTACCTTTTCTATCAAATACACGGAGTTGTTTTGCAGCATTCATAGAACTAATTTTTTGAATATCATGGATAGTAAAATGACAAAGTTCCTTCATCAACTTCACGCCATCAATCATTCGTAATACGCTACCAGCTAGAGTGCCGTTTTGTAACGTAGCTTTTTGTCCTACGACAGTAACATCTTGATCAGCTAATGTATAGGTTCCATCTGGCAATCCTTTTGCTCGCATCGAATCGGTAATTAAGATGATTCGATCGGAACCAATAAATTTGCCGACCATTTTTAACATCTCTGTTGATAAATGAACCCCATCTGCAATCACTTCACAAAATAGGTTATTGTTCATAAAACCTGCTCCTACAACACCTATTTCCCGATGGTGGATACCAGTCATTGCATTTGTAAAATGAGTTAAATTTGTTAGACCATGTCGATGTGCTGATTGGATGATTTCAAAACTCGCTTTCGTATGACCAGCAGAGGATACAACTTGTTGATTGTGCAAAAAGCTTATCATTTCAAAATTTGTATCTAGCTCTGGAGCAAGGGTTACAATTTTCAAATCATCTAGCTGAGCACCAAACCATTCTTTTAACATTTCTATTGAAGGTTTGCGGATATACTGTAATGGTTGTGCCCCTCTTTGTTCAGGATGAATAAATGGCCCTTCTAAATGAAATCCGAGCATTTCTGCCCCTTTAAAATTACGATTTCCAATGAATTGTTTATTCGTGTTTACTGCATTATGAATATGGTCTGGTGAGTGTGTCATTGTTGTTGCTAAAAAAGAAGTCGTCCCCTCGGTTGGTAGATAGTGAACAATCTTCTCTGTTCCGTGTAATTCACCATCCATAAAATCTGCACCAGAAGAACCATGAATATGCTGGTCAATAAACCCTGGCATAGCCAAGTATCCTTTCCCATCAAATTCTTCTCCATTAAAATTTTCAATCGGGTTTTCTGATATTCGTGATATTTTTCCATTTTGAATGAACACTTCTCCACGAATAACAGAACCATCTTCTAAACAGATTTGAAGATTTCTTAATACTTTATCCGTCAAAATGTTCACCTTCTTTAATGGGTTAATTTTTTCTCTTCTGATTTTGTTGATTTTGGAAGGATTCAATCGCTTCTCTTGTTTCATCTAAATATTGAATTGTCGTATCAAATTGTTTTGAAGCAACGGACATAAATAAAATATCCATTACGTGTAACTGAGCAAGTCTTGACGATGTTGCTCCACTTCTAAAGTTCGCTTCTCTGTTTGGTGATGTGTATAACTGGATCTGTGAAAGTTGAGAAATTGGAGTTTGACCATATTTCGTTAAGCTTATTGTTTTTGCCCCTTTTTGATTGGCTAATTCAATAATTTTTTCAACTTCAAAAGTACTACCAGAAAATGATATTCCAAAAACAACATCATCCTTTGTTGCATTTGCGACAATGGTTGCGCCCATATGTAAATCAGTACTGGCAGTAGATGGCTTGTTTATTCTTAAAAACTTTTGCTGGGCATCAATTGCAGATATTCCTGATGCACCTACACCAAAGAAGTGAATGTTTTTCGCATTAACAATTGCATCTACAGCCAGTTCTAATTGTTTACTATCGATTAACTCTGCTGTTTCACGTAACGTTTGTACAGCTAAATCTGTTACTTTTTGAATCGTAATTGATACTGGCTCATTTGGCTTGATATCACGGTTCGTCAATTCAATTTTACGGCCTAAGTCTCCAATAATTCGTAGTTTCAACTCTTGAAAGCCTTTTAAATTCAAGGATTTACAAAGTCGTGTTACTGCTGCACCACTCGTATGACTCAATTCACCTAATTCAGAAACAGTCATCGTCGCAACTTTTTCTGGATGTGAAAGAATATAATCTGCAATTTTTTGTTCTGATGGAGGGAGTTGCTCCCTCATTTCTTTCAGTAAAATTAAACCACCATTTGATATCGCCATAAAATCAACCCTTCACTACTCAATTCAATTATTTGTTAATTCCTTTACCATAACATGAAATTTTCGATAAGTTTGGAATCCATTCTTTAAATACAAATGTCCAGCTGCGCTTTTTTCACTTGTCCATAAGAACCAGGCACCTTGTATAGATTGTTTTCTCATTTCATGTAATGTATCGTGTAATAATATTTTACCTAATCCCTTTCCTTGTTCACGTTCATCAACACCGAAAGGACCAAATCTTTCACGAATTCCTTCATATCCACCATATAAAGCAAATCCAACGATTGTGTCTTGATTTTTCGCAACTAGAACTCTAGCAGGATCTATACCCATTAAAATACCTTCACGAATCGCTCTTCCCCAATCTGGATTGAAATGCACATTTGCAAATTGGATAAGTTCATATAGATCTCCATCCTGTACTTTACCGAATGAATATCCTTCTAATTCTCTTTGCTTTTTAAGCTCATTAATTTGTTCAGGATATACATAATCGATTAAAGCTCTGTGCATCGCAACAGGTGAATACAGCTTTCTAAATCCTTCTTTTAATAAGAAAGCATACCCTTTTGGATAACGATCTTCATCAATACCTGGAACAAAATAATTTGGTGCGTAAGAGGAGAAGTACACTTTTTCTGCTCCTTGATTTTTAATATAGTCACACGCCTGTTCAAAAAGCTGATGACCAATATTTGCACGTTCATATTGTGGGTGAACCATGAAGAAAGTAATCCAACCAGTATCACTCTCTAAATTTGTGCCTTCCATTGGAAGTTTTCTCGTAATAGCTAATACAGCACCTACGATTGCCCCTTCTTCCACAGCAACAATAAGTCCTTTTGGATCAAAATTAGCATCTAATAATATTTGGTTTCGGAATCGGTTCGCATTGATCGGATCATGAATCAATACCTCATTCCATAATTTCACAATACCTAATTCATCGCCATTTTGAAATGTTCGTAACATGTTTTTAACCCCTCTCATGTTTTGCTAGATTGATAGCTTGACGGACAAACCCATTGGATTTTGAAATGAGTCTTAAAGCATCTGCTTTATTTTCATTCGTTAATATCATGACAATTGCAAGTTTTACATTATATTCTGTTTCGTCTAACACAGCCTCTGCTGTTGAGTAATCAACATTTGTTACTGTACAGACAATTTTTTTCGCACGTTCTTTTAATTTATAATTACTTGCGTTTAAATCTACCATGAAATTTTGATAGACTTTCCCCATCTTAATCATTGAAGTGGTTGAAATCATGTTAAGTATCATTTTATGTGCCGTTGCAGCACGCAAACGAGTAGATCCAGATAAGATTTCAGGTCCTGTGACAACCTCAATATTAATCGAAGCATATTGACTTATAATTGAATTTTCGTTACTAGTAAGGCTCACAGTAGTTGCTCCACACTGATTTGCATATTTTAATGCACCAATTACATAAGGTGTTCTTCCACTGGCAGCGATTCCAATTACTACATCACAAGAAGTAAGGGATAAATTTTTTAAGTCAGTAGCCCCAAGTTCATCATCATCTTCTGCACCCTCAACCGCACGAAACATAGCGCCTTCTCCACCTGCTAATATTGCTTGTACTAAATCTGGTGAAGTACTAAAAGTAGGAGGACATTCAACCGCATCTAGAATCCCGATTCTTCCACTTGTTCCAGCTCCAACATAAATTAATCTACCTTCATTTTGAAATGCCGTTACGACCTTTTTAATAACTTCTTCAACTTGTGGTAATACACGTTGGACCGATATCGCTATTGTTTGATCTTCCTTATTCATCACATTTAATATTTCCGTTATCGACATTTCATCAATTTGATGTGTCTTTGGATTACTTTTTTCAGTTGTCAGAAGTGATATTTTGTCCATCGCTCTGCCTTCCTATCTATAGAGTAAATACTTTGCTCTTCTTGTCATAAATTCTTTCGTATCTTTTTGACACGCTTCTAAAAAGTTATCAATATTACCTTCTAAAACGGATTTTCTTAGAAGTGCACTCCCCGCGAGTAAGTCAAACATCGGGTGCTTTATACTATCATATGTTAAGAACTCTATACGGTCTCCATATATACTTACGATTTTGTTAAATGCCTTTGAAAAAGTACTTAGCGGTTTAAAATTTAACCGATCTAAAATATGCAATTGTACCCCTTCGCATAGTTCATCCTTATATTTTTGGTAGGTAGGTTTGAAATAGGTAGCCCTAAAATGAATATTAGGTAACTTTAGTGCATTCAACTCGTCTTGTAATTTTTCGCCATTAATAAAAGGAGCACCTATAATTTCAAATGGTTGTGTAGTTCCTCTTCCTTCTGAAAGATTCGTTCCTTCTATTAAACAAGTTCCTGGGTAAAGCAACATCATGTCAATTCCGGTCGTATTTGGTGAAGGTGAAATCCATGGGAGGCAAGTATCTGAAAGGTACATATTACGGTTCCAACCTTCCATAGATACAACGGTTAGATCACATTGAATGGAAAATTCGTTGTTGAAATAACTTGCTAATTCTCCAACAGTCATACCATAACGATTTGGTATCGGATATAGTCCGACAAACGACGTGAAATCATAGGCAACTAAATTTCCTTCTACTTTAATCCCACCAATCGGATTTGGTCGATCTAACACGATTATTTTTTTATTTGTACGCTTACAAGCTTCCATCATATACGCGAGAGAATAAATGTATGTGTAATACCGAACTCCAATATCTTGAATATCGAACACTACAACATCCACTTCATCCATCATTTCATCAGTCGGTTTCTTAGTAGCTCCGTATAAGCTAAATACAGGTAAATTTGTTTCCTCGTGTACTGTATTTGAAAACTTTTCGCCTTCTTTTGCATATGTTTTTAAACCATGTTCAGGTGCAAATAATGCGGTTAATTGAATATCAGGATGTCGATGGAATAATCGTATCGTGGAAACTAACTCTGCATTTGCACCTGTTTGATTTGTCAATAAACCAACACGTTTCCCTTTCACTAAGTGAACGTGTTCCTCTAAAAATACGTCTACACCGAGTTTTACATTTGGTTTCATTATTCTTTTACTCCACCAATCGTTAAACCTTTGACGAAGTGACGTTGGAATAAGATAAATACGATAATCATTGGAATTGCAGTAATTGCTGCTCCACTCATAAGCAATTTAAAGCTTGCTAAGTTTGCATCTTGTAACGTCTTTAATCCGACAGGTAAGGTGTAAAGTGCCTCATTATTTAAGACGATAATTGGCCATAGGAATGAATTCCAAACACTCATAAATGTAAAAATACCTAACGCCGCAAGTCCCGGTTTAGCAAGTGGTAATACGACTGTCCAATACGTTTTCCATTCACTTGCACCATCCATTCTTGCTGCTTCTAATAATTCATCAGGAATAGAGTACATGTACTGTCTCATTAAAAACACACCGAAAACCATTGCTAAATCAGGTAAAATCAAAGCCCAATGGGTATTCATTAAATCTAATTTTCCTACCATCATAAATAGTGGAACAAGAGTAACTTGTCCTGGAATCATCATTGTGGAAATAATGACCCAAAATATGATATTCCGACCCGGAAATCTCTTTTTGGCGAGTACGTATCCTGCCATGGAGTCAAAGATCAAAATCCCAAAAGTTACAATGACCGCAATGTATATACTATTAAAGAACCATTTTCCGACATCTTGTTTTGTAAATAAGTTAACGAAACTAGAAAAAGTATCTTCAATAATATAATTCATCATGTCTCTGTGATATTTTTCTGTTTCTAAATCACCTTCACTTGCAGCCTCTCGAGCTTCAGCCCAATGTTCAAAATACAAAGGTATACCCATCGGATACAATTTAGGTGGATTCGCGTTAACATATGATACCGGTCGTTCCATGTCTTGTGACTGATAACTACTTAACTGGAGAGATGTCGAAAATACCCAGTAAAGTGGTAATAATGAAACAATCGCAAAGATTGTTAGTAAAATGTAGGTAATAATTTTGTTTAAACTTTTAAATGGTTTCTTTTTCACTTTCGACCCTCCCCTTACTCATCATGACGTAGTACTCTGAACTGGATAATTGAGAAAATCAAAATGATGATAAATAGTACTACTGCTTGAGCAGAAGCTAAACCATATTCAAAATCTCGGAAACCAGTTTTATAGATTAAATGTACTAACGTCTCAGTCGAACTACCTGGTCCCCCACCTGTCATCATGATAATTTGAGTGAACACTTGGAATGAACCTATCGTGCTTAATAAAACAAGGTATAAAGTTGTAGGTTTAAGTAAAGGTATCGTTATATGAAAGAACTGTTTAAGACTACTTGCACCATCAATACGAGCAGCTTCATAAAGTGATTGAGAGATAGATCCCATAGAAGCTAAATACATAATGATACCGGTACCAAATGGAATTAAACATGACATGATAATCAAGGCCCATAAAGCAGTTGCGGATTGACCTAACCAGTTAATCGGTTCAACTCCGAACCAACTTAAAAAGTAGTTAAATAAACCGAAGTCATAGTTATACATCCAACGCCAAACCATTGCAATGATGACCATAGACGTAACAGATGGTAAATAGAAAGCTGAACGGAAAAAGCTTTGAGATATTTTACCTAATCCGAAGATCATAACAGATATCACAAGAGCACTAATAACAGAAAAAGGTACAGTTACAACGGTAAAGAGTAGTGTATTTTTTAATGCAATTCGAAATGCTTCACTATTAAATACGTCTATGTAATTATCTAATCCTATAAAGATACTTCCGTTGAATCTATACTCTTGAAATGATAGTACGATCGCCCAAACTACTGGAAATGCCACAAATAATACAAACAGTATTAATTTTGGTAATAAGAACAAATAAGCACTGTAGTTTTTCTTCATATCACGCCAAACAGTGTTTGGTTTTTTATGCGACTTTTTCGCATTCTTAGTATCTTGTAAACTACTCTCTATTATATTTTCTTGTTGTACAGGATCTAATTTCACTTGAGTCATTTCATACACCTCCTACAAGTGAAGCAGGCTTGCTTATGCAAAACCTGCTTCTCAAATATTATTTCAATAATTCGTCTACAGTTTTTTTCGCGTCAGCCATTGCTTGCTCAGCTGTTTTTTCACCATTAAACACTAACTGAAGTTGTGTTTGGATTGCTTCATCGATTTTTTTCCATTCTGGGTGACGAGGAAGCATTACAACTTGGCTAGACATTTCCATCGCTCTTGTCATCTCTGGATTATCTTTGAATGGATCCATTTCAGATGCACTAATACGAGCAGGGAAAATACCGTAATTTTGAGCCATTGTAAATTGCTCTTCAGTTGAAGAAATAAATTTCATGAAATCAGCTACTGCTGCTTTTTTGTTTGCATCGCCTTTTTGGTTAAACATGATCCAACCGCCAACTCCACCAATTGTTACTGATTCTCCTGAATCACCAGTTGGGTATTCTGCTACCATAAAGTTCGTAGGGTATTTGCCTTGCGCAGAACTAATAGCCCAAGTTGCCCATGGTTCCATTGCAACAGTACGTTGTTCTTCGTTAGCCCAAGCTTGGAATGTACCACCAACATCAGCTCCACCTAAAGTTACAGGTGCTGCATCTTCTTTAAGTTTTAAATCTGCTAAATCTTGAATTGCTTGTACAACTTTTGGATCATCAAACGTAAACTCTGTTAAATCTGCATTAAGTGGAGATCCACCGTTTTTGTAGAAAAATGGCCATGCTTCATAGTATCCTGGTAAAACGTAAGTGGAGAAACCGTACACATCAATTTTTCCATCTCCATCACGGTCAAATGTTAATTCTTTTGCAGCTTTTAAGAATTCTGCATAAGTCCATTTACCATTTTCAGGTGGTGTAACGCCTCTTTCTTCAAATAGATCTAAGTTTAGAAGCATTGTGTGTAATGTAATAGAGTTTGGAATTCCGTAAAGTTTTCCATCATACGTATATGCATCTAGTGCATTTTCATAGAAATCCGCTTTTTCGTCTTTTGTTAAGTAAGCATCTAATGGTTCAACTACACCTTGTTCGATATGATCAATACTTACTGAACTACCACTGATATCAACTGGTGCGATATCTGGCCAAGCTTGACCTGCGATAGATACTCCAAGTTTATCTGGCATTTCAGCCCAAGGTACTTGAACTAATTCAACCTTAATACCTTCATGTGCTGCTTCGTATTCAGCAATTTTACTTTCTAACCAATGATATTTGTTATCATCTTTATCTGGCCATCTTGGACCATCCCAAATTGTGATAGTTCCTTGAAACTCATCAGCATTTCCTACTTCTTCACTACTTTCACCGCTACATGCAGCTAACATAGAAGCTGTTAAGCCTAATGAAGCAAGAAGAAGTGAAGGTTTCTTCCATACCTTTTTCATTTTTTTACCCCCTATTTGTTTTACCAAGCAATTTTCCCCATAACCGTTTGTCTGTTTGCTCCTGTTGATGATGGTAGATTATTAGGAATTTTGTTGAAACCTAAAAATCCTAGTAGTGCAAAAACAAAAGCTTCTTTTGCATCATTATGAATGCCAAGTACATCCGTTTGATCAATACGAATCGTGTTAGGAAGTAAGTCTATCAAGTAGTTTAGTAGAGTCGAATTATGAACTCCACCACCACTAATAAAAACTTCTTTCACTTCGTACGGTTCAATTAATCTAATAATTTCATTTGCTAAGGTTTTAGCTGTCAGCATCGTAACAGTTGAAATTTTGTCCAATGGAGTAAGGTGATATTGTTCGCCTACATTCCATATATGTTGCGAGTATGCTTGTCCAAACAATTCTCTACCTGTGCTTTTTGGTGCTGATAATTTGAAATATTCATTATTCAATAAATATTCCAAAAACTCAGTGTGGACTTCTCCTGCTTTTGCGAAATCCCCGTTTCTATCAAAGTTTTGCTGTCCATTTGTGTACTTATATACAAAGTAATCAATGATCATATTTCCTGGTCCTGTATCAAAGGCAATGACATCCTTTGTACTTGATTTATGGGGAACTACAGTTAAATTCGCAATTCCTCCAATGTTGACTAAAATACGACCATGCTCTTCATGTTGAAATAAGTAATGGTCAGCAAAAGGAACTAATGGTGCCCCTTGACCACCAGCTGCCATATCACGGGTTCTAAAATCTCCGATGACTGGGATGTTCGTTTTTTCAGCAAGTACCGAAATATCACCGATTTGCAATGTGTTTGGGCGGGTATATTTCTCTTGGTTGTTTACAAAAGGTTCGTGCCAAATCGTTTGTCCATGTGAACTAATTAAATCAATTGAATCATATTGAATCTCCGAATCTACTAATGCTTCTTTAACGTAATCTGCATAAAGTTCACCTAAATACATATTCATTGAAGAAACTTTTTGTATTGTTACATTCGGCTCCATTAATTCATGTAATTGATTTTTTAGTTCGTTATCATATGGTACTGTTACAAAATGCTTTAACTCATATTGTAGATCCTCATTTGTCATCGAAAAATCTACTATCGCGATATCTAACCCGTCTAGCGAAGTACCAGACATTAAACCGCATACACGCATCGGTTTCAATTTACCCCTCCCTTAGCAAGCGAATAACTTGGAAACGCTTACCCATAGTTTATTAGGTTTGAAATAAAATATCAACAAAATTTTAAAAATACGAAATATATTTTCAATTATGAAATTGTAACTGGTAATTTTCCATTTAATTGAATATTTCCTACTAAATATTGGGAAACTACTTCAAAAGCCGATTTAGTAAATTCATATGTGCAAATTAATCGGTTTGCCGAAGTGAAAAGACTTACGTCATATGGCGATCGAATCGCTACTACATCAACTAACTTTCCTGTTTTTAGTATCTCTTGTACAAATTGTTCTTGCACAGTTTGTTGTACGGCATTTAACGTTAATACAACAATACGGTCATAAGATTGTACGACAGTTGAAATTGTTGAAATGACTTCATTATAAGAAGTTGGAATAATCTCCATTACATCCACTGAAGAGTGAACATTCATTAATTGTTCAGCCATTTCTATTGTTGAATAGCGTTTATCTTCTACCATCATGGCATATTGATTTGTCGGATAGATTAGTAAAACCTTTTCATCTTTCTGTATCGCTTTTCCATGATCTTGCACAACCGTTACACCATCTAAATAGATTTCTTTCACTGCATCTTTATGTTCTTCTGAACCTACAAACTCAGGAACAGTATTCGTCTCTTCAATTTCAACCCAACTTGTATAGTTATTAATCATCTTTTCAATTCGATTAATAGACTCATCAATTTGTTCCTCAGAAATATCACCGTTTTCAACTGCTTCAACAAGCTTTAAAATAGACTGTTCTTGTAAGGAATGAATATGCGATACCATCACTAAATCAACCCCTGCTTGAATCGCTTTTACTGCTCCATTTACTGTACCGATTCCTTTTGCAATGGCATCCATTTCCATACAATCCGTCGTAATGACTCCATCAAATTTCAACTCTTCTCGAAGCAAATTCGTAATCACTGAGCGAGATAGTGTCGCTGGTATATTTTCTTCCTTTTCAAGAGCTGGGAAATAAACATGAGCAGTCATAATCGCATCTGCTCCTGCAGCAATACACTCTTTAAAAGGTACTAACTCCACTTCGTGTAATCTTTGTAAATCGTGATTTATGATTGGTAGATCTAAATGTGAATCGACACTTGTATCCCCATGTCCAGGAAAATGCTTTAACGTTGTCATCACTTTAGCTTTTTGCATACCAAACATCGATTGTTTAGCAAACTCCGCTACTTTGTGTTGGTCTTCACCAAATGAACGAACACCAATAACTGGATTTTTCGGGTTATTATTTACATCAACGACAGGTGCTAAATTCCAGTTAACCCCTAATGCTTTTAATTCTTTACCAGTAATTACTCCAGCAGTAAAAGCATGTTGTGGATTGTTGGTAGCACCTAAAAGCATAGCCCCTGGAATAATTGTTGTTCCTTCGCCTAAACGACGAACAACCCCATTTTCCTGATCAATACAAATTAATAATGGTGTTGAATATCCAGCTATTTTCGCTTCATGTTGTAAGCTTCGGGTTAAATGTAAAATTTCTTCCGGAGTTCCGATATTTCTGCCAAACAGAATGATTCCACCAATGTGATATTCATGGATTAAATATTTAATTTCGTCTGACATTGTAATGCCTTTAAACCCAGCAATTAATAAACGTCCAACTTTTTTCTTTAAACTCATTTTGCACCTCCTGTAATTGGGAATCCTGGAATATGACCTTCTTTTCTTACATGAAGTCCTTTTGAATTTTGTAGAGTTTGAGCATATTTCGTTCTAGCTAAACATCCTCTTACGGTACCTAAAGCTTTATAGTAGTCGTAATATCGGAAGCTTGAAGAATTCATAATAAACCAATAACAAGATAGAGCTTCTAAATAAGCATCAAATGAATCTGTTACATCCACATAAATATCAGGTTCATACCCGTCCATGTCTTCCCAGTTTTCACTATGGAATACCCGACGAAGTCCATGTGGTGGAAGTCCATCTAAACCAAAACCTGGAAGTGATGCTTTCAGCCATGCATCTTGGACGATTTGTTGGCAAAGAGCATGATCTGGATGCATACTATTCACCCAATGCGTAATGACAAAATCAGGTTTCTCTTTTCTAAAGATTGTTGCAACTTCTTTAACAATGTCCTCATTAAATGTTAATTCAGCATCGCGGTGATTTAGTGTAATGCTCACTCCACCTAATATTGCTGCAGCTTTTTCTGCTTCTTTTATTTTTTGTTCACGATATTGATCAACTGTTAAATGGGCAGGTGCACCTTTTTCTCCTGCTGTTAAATGTAAAAATGTCACTTTATATCCAGCTTGAGCGTATTTATGTGCAATTGCACCAGCTTGTATTTCACCATCCCCACAATGTGCTCCAACAACCATTAAATGCATCTTAATTCCTCCTAATTTGATAAATTAGTCATGATGAGATTATGTAATCGTGGTCTTAAACGATTCATTTTATCGTGACGTCCATAATACACTCGATTTGTTAATAGAATGACAGTAACTTCAGATTCTGTATCGATATAAAAACTCGTCCCAGTATACCCTGTATGACCATAAGTTTTTGCGTTCATTAAATCCCCTGCAGGACTTGAACCTTCTCCTCTTAGTTGCCATCCTAATCCACGTGCTTCTGTTGAAAACGGTGTGAAATTCTCTCTTGATTTGTTTAACCAAAGTGGATGAATAATTTGTTGATTGTTGTAATAACCATCGTTTTCTAGCATGTCGCAGAATTTTGCAATATCTCCTATTGTAGAAAACAATCCAGCATGGCCACTAATACCACCCATAAATTCGGTATTGTCATCGTGAACAATCCCATACTTATGTCCATTTAAATGCTCTAAATATTCAGTAGGTGCATATCTTTGTCGTTCAACATTTGGTAGATAGGTTGTATCGTTCATTTCAATAGGTTCAAAAATATATTTCTTTGAATATTGTTCAATAGGTAAATTAGAAACGATTTCTACAATTTTCCCTAGCAATATAAAGCCTAAGTCGCTATAAACAACTTTAGTATCCGGTTGATATGTCAATTCTTCATTCGCACAAATATCCGCTAACACTTCATCAAATTGAAGCTTTTTCTCGAAATATGGTCGATGTGCAATAAGACCTGAAGAATGTGTTAGTAATTGTTTAATAGTGATAGACTCTTTCCCATTCTGAGCAAACTCAGGAATAAAAGTTGAAATCCGATCGTTTAGGTGAATTTCTCCTAAACCGAGTAATTGTAAAATAGATGGAGTTGTTGCAAGCACTTTTGTCAAAGAAGCCACATCAAATAGATGTTGCGGTGTCATTGGCACCTTGTCGTCTTCTGTACTATTCATGCCAATTGCCTCTTCTAATATCCACTTTCCTTTATGTTTAACTCGAATGACTGCTCCAGGAGTTACTTCATTTACGATTTCATTCTGTAAAAAAGATTGAATAAGTTCTTTCACGATTTCACCTCTTTTGACATCGTTTGATATTGCTTCCACTTCGTAAAGCCTAGCTTTCCGTAAAATGATTCAAGTTGAGTCCAATCAATTACGATATAATGCATTCCTCGTGCCATAAGTTCATTTACAGCTGCTTTTACTATATCTAACCCAAAATGGCTTCCCCTTACTTTACGGTCAATTCCTAATGGTCCAATTCCACCTAAAGGAGCTGGAAACAGTTGAGACCAATACACATTTTGTGCAATGACTGGTGACCCGGGATCATTCATTCGACAAAAACCTTTCAATTCGCCATCAATAAAAAATCCCATAAACTCTCTCCCTGTTGCATTTAACTGGGAATATCGATAAGCTTCATAATGCCACCTTCCAGGGAACACATCTTTTAAGAAATTTAATAATTGAGGTAAATCTTCTATTGTTAATACTCTAAAATGCTCTTTAGAGTTTGATAGAATTAAAGGACTTTCATCTATAACTTTTTTCACTAAATCAATCTCTATTGATTCCCTTACATAGCCTTTATGTTCAAACCATTTGATTGTGTCTTTTTGTTCTAAAGGAACGCCCGGAAAGTAATGCCATGGATCGCGACCTAAACGAATTTCCATCACATTTTGAAAACTCGCCTCTGCATGTTGTAAAAGGGTTGATCCTATTCTTCTACCTCGAGACTCAGGGTTCACAAGCAAACATTGAGTCCATCCAATTTCTTTTGACATATACGCTGGAGTTATTTCTTTATATTGCTTCGTAACGACAAATCCTACTAATTCTTCGCCTTCTAGTGCTGCAACGGACCCTGTTCTTTGTACATTCATATCATTTACCGTATTTTGAATCCATAACTCTTCCGTCATTGGGAATGAATTACCTAAGCACTTATTCCAAAGCTGTACAATTCGGTTAACTTCAACCTCTTCGATATTCACAAGTTTCATAATTTGACCCCTTTATTTAATGTTTCAACAAAGTTAGGATCTATGTTTTTTTGAACTGCTTTTATCCCAGCAGCAATTGCGCCGCCAACTGGAGGAATTAATGTTTTACTAAATTTCAAATTTGGATGGGTTTCATTGGAAAACTTTTTAAAATGTTGAACAAAAATTTCCTCGTTTGTAAAAACGCCACCAGATAATATAACAGAGGTATTATGGTCTTGTTCAAATAATTGACTATGACATGTTTTAATAGAATGCATCATTTTTTTACATGCATTTTCTATAATTGTATTTGCAACTTGATCCCCAAGTTCTGCAAGCTTTACTACATATCTACTTAGTGGTGCAATGACGGAGCGAGGATGATCTTTACCATAAATTTTTTCGATTAAATCTGGTACGGCCATCACTTCAAAATGGTAAAGGATTGCTTCAGTTAATGTTGTGTCCATTCCTCTTCCATCATGATGTTGAAAAACTGCTCGAAGTGCTTCATTGCCTAAGTAAAAGCCACTACCATCATCATCGAATAAATACCCCCATCCTCCTACACGGACCATTTTGTTGTTTTCATTTAATCCAATGGTAATAGCTCCCGTACCAGCAATTTGTACGATCCCAGTTGCACCTAAAGTACCCGAATAAAGCGCATTAACTGCATCATTTTGAACGATGACAAGTGGATTAGAAGGTAAATGTTGAAGAAGTAGCGATTTCATTTCTTCATCTCTACCACTTTCACCGACACCAGCCATTCCTGCAAAACAAACTTCTATGCTATTAAAAATATCTTCGTTATGTTCTCGTAATTGGCACAATAAATCGCACATCACTTGTTCGAATTGATCTTGTGATAGTGTATTTGGGTTACTACTTCCTGTAATTGTTTGACTGTAAACTTTCCCATTCTCGTCAGCAATTATTGCTGTTGTCTTCGTCCCCCCACCATCAATCCCTAAAATGTACATACATTTAACCCCTTTTACTTCCATTTCCTTTATTATAATTTTCTGAAATGTTTTTTCAACAATTCTTTTAATTTTCGTTATACTATTTTAAAAGTGCTTAGAGGGTAAAAAGTAAAACCGTTAACAACAAAGTCAATGTGTATACTAATATCTCATGATCATTTATGGACATTTAGGATTTCCGAAAATCGAAAAACACCTCACTCTTTCTGTATATTTCAGAAAAAATGAGGTGTTCTAACTATATGGTCTCGACAGGGCTCGAACCTGCGACCCTCACGTTGTCGACGTGATGCTCTCCCAGCTGAGCTACAAGACCGAAATTGGGTTAACCAAATATTAGCATAAATTACGAAAAAAGAAAATATTAATTCATTCTTCAAAAAATTACAAATTATTCATGTTATACTTAATTTTACACTTATATCGTGCAAAAATCCTCTGATTCTTTAGAGAAAGGTGGTATTTGTTTGATGAAACGAAAACCAGTTTATGTTGAAATTGATATTGATACCAAAATGGATGATTTATGGAAAGCAACGCAAACGCCAGACCTCCATGCTCAATGGGACCTCCGTTTTTCTTCTATTACATATTTACCTAAAATGGATAAAGAACCTCAACATTTTACATACACACGGAGTCTTGGATTTGGACAAAAAATCGAGGGTTGGGGCATATCCACTGGAAGCCATGAAGCGATTAATGGAACACGATCATCCTCCCTTCATTTCGGTACTGAACAAAGAATATCTCCTATAAAGGAAGGTAGAGGTTATTGGAAATACATACCTAAAGAGCAATCCATTACCTTTCTTACTCAATACGACTATGATGTGAATTTCGGTAAATTTGGACAAGTGTTAGATAGACTTCTTTTCCGCCCTCTCATTGGTTGGGGCACTGCGCTTAGTTTTGATGTGTTAAAAAGATGGTTGGAAAAAGATGAAGCTCCAGTTTCTCAATATTTGAGATTTTTTGTATACTGGATCACCTCATTCCTATTTAGCTTCATTTGGATTTATCATGGATTAATCCCAAAGCTTGTCTACTCACATCCTGATGAAATATCAATGGTCAATAATCTCATTCCGATTTCAAATGAACTGGCATATTGGATCGTTATGGTCGCTGGAATAATTGAAATCTTACTTGGATTTATTTTTCTATTTATCAAAAAGAAGAGACTTTTATTTGGCTTGCAGATTATTGTTTTTCCATTACTTACAATAGTGGCAATAATGGCTGATTCAAGTTTACTAATTCACCCTTTTAATCCATTAACATTTAATATTTCCCTTTTAGTGATTTCAATCATTGGTTTTGTAATCAGTAAAGATATCCCAACAGCTTCTAATTGCAAGAGAAAGAGATGAATAGATGAATGACGATATATAAAATGGTTTTAAATCAAGAGTTTCATAGATTACACCCGATGCTGCAAAAACGTTATGAATTTATTAATGAAAAACCATTTCAAGCAACCGGTGTTATGAAGACGATAAAAGTTGGTCCCAAATTTTTATATCCAATTCTTATGCTCGGTACAAAGTTCAAACTGCTTTTTCCTGAACAAGGGTCGGATATTTCCTTTACTATTTCCAATACACCTAAGATAGGAAAAAATGGTGAGGAACAAATTCATTGGGAAAGAATATTTTATTTTGGGAAGAAGAAGCGATACTTTAATGCCCTTATGAGCTATGATGCAAAACAAAATATCATAAAAGATTATCTAGGTGAGCCAAGCGTTCTCTACTCAGATTTAGCTTTCTATGTTTCTACTAATGGAATTTTGAAAATCGAATCGAAAAAGCAACGGCTAGTTCTAGGGAAAATAGAAATTCCTTTGCCTAAAATATTTCATTGCATTGCTACAGTCATTGAAAAATATAACGAGGAAAAAAGTGTTTATGAAATATCAGTGGATGTTCGAAATCCATTAACTGGGCTTATTTTCTCATATGAAGGAGAGTTCATAGCAAATGTTATGGAATAAATGGACATTCGTTTCAATTTTTCTATTTGTTGTGACTGTAATTTTTGGACAAGACCCTCCTTATTTATTAATGCTAACAGTTGTACAGATCGTCTATGTTCCCCTTACCTTACAATTAATTATGAGTAAGCAAGATTGGTTCAGTCGCTATTATTTATACTTTTCCGTTCCTGCTTATCTTTCAGTCGTTTTATTACATATATCCAATGAATCGAACTGGGATGGCTTACTTGCAGCAATTTATTTAATATTTACTATAATTGTTGCTGTTTATGGGATACGTCGATTTTTAACAAGGGGATTTATTCATTTCGAAGAATTTGCCATTGATATCGCACTTATATTCTTATCAATAGGTGGTATGTGGTTCTTTGCACATATAACAGGAATCGATACTGGATTTTCACCCATTATTACATGGCTAACGGCAATTCATTTTCATTATGCCGCATTTTTACTACCTATTTTTATAGGATTACTGGGTAGAATCTATAAACCAAAAAGTTATCCAGTGGCTGCAAGTATTTTATTAATTTCACTAATTCTATTAGCACTTGGGATCACGTTTTCTGTTTGGGTTGAGTGGATTTCAGTCGTGTTTTACATGGTTGGAATTTATATGGTGATTTATATAACTAGTCGTACCCCCTTGGCGAATAATGTACAAAAAGGGTTGATTCTAGTTTCATTTGGTTCTTTAGGTGTGACGATTCTTTTTTCATTTTTATATGCATTTGGTCGTTTAACGAAAAACTTTGCTATTAGCATCGATTTTATGCTTCAATTTCACGGATTCCTAAATTGTGTGTTATTTGCATTATTCGGGTTAATCGGCTGGTCAATTTCCGTGCCTTCAGCAAAATTGATAAAATCTACATTTCCTGTAAGTCGAATTCGTGGAAAAATGGTAATTGGTGAAAAAATACTTCCTCATATCCAGGATGAGCGAAATACAGATTCTTATAGAGGTTTAGTAGATGATATGAGCATATATGAGCCATACATCGATCTATCTACCCTGTCTTCTGGTATTCGTAATTTTTATGAGAACACGCTAGATTACAAGCTTTATGCCAGAGTTCATTGGAGAGGGTGGTTTAAGCCATTCGCTACAATTTATCGTTTAATTAGTTCATTTGTTCAACAAATCAATCTACCATTATCAAGTAAGCGGATTGAAATGACAGATAGCATTATTAAAATAAATGATGATTTAGATGGTAGGAACACCCCAAGAGCATGGGTTAGGAAAATTAATAAAAGAGCTACTTTTATTGCTCTTTATTCATGGCATCAAAAAGAAGATCGTACATATATGAACATTGCTTTACCATTGCCATGCTCATCAATGATTGGAATTCTTGAGTTAAATCAGATTGGTAGCGAGCTACAGTTATCAAGTAAAAAACTACAGGTGAATTCCGATGCTGGAATTTATTTAGCTTGGAATCAACATCTTCTTGCCCTACCAATAGAGGAAACATTCCATGTAAAGGAAATTGAGGCAGGAAGACTTTATGCAGAACATCATATGTGGATTTTTTCAATTCCGTTTTTGAAGATAACCTATACGATTGAACATCATGACTTACTTGCTAAGAATGCGTTTTCAAACAAATAAAGACGATTCCTTTTGGGATCGTCTTTTATCATTTATTTTCTAAAAATAAACTTACGAATTAATTTTAAATAGTCATGATCTGGAGGAAGGCCTCTAAAATGTTGATTGTAAAACTTCCGTACGGATTCAGCTAACCATAATGGAACTGGATTTCCATCGATGTAAGGATAGTATTGTTCATATCCCCTTTTTAAATATTCCCATCGGTAATCGTTCCCTTGATGTACGTATTCCGAGACATCTAAAATTTTTGCCCTACCGTTTTGAAGTAAAATATTTTTTAAATGAATATCTCGTGGGTTTAATCCTTTGCTACGAACATAGTGTCTCGCCTCTTCCACATCGTCGATAACCTGTTGTGGAATATGGATGCCTTGAAGTAAGCAATCAAAAAGGGTAATCCCCTCTTCATAGCTTAAAATCAAAATATTCTCAAAGGTTGCAAAACAAATTGGAAAATATGGTGACTCACCTAATTGACGATAAACATTCTCCTCTATATTAACTTTATCCATTTTCTCCTCTGCATAAATTTTAAATGCATAATATGGTACGTGAACATGTTGAAAAACAGCAGCATCTGTACCTTTTCCAATACATTTTAAATCTTCGTTTGATTCTCCACCTTCTATTTTGACAGGTTCATTATCTAAATTTGAATGGATCGTTAACTTAGAAAGAGAATGAAGTGCGATGTCCCAATCATTTCCCAATTATTCTCCCCCTTCATTGCTCAAAACGTTTTAATGAATATAATTTATATGATGCTTTTAGTTTATGTTACTGCATGAAATGTATCACACATTTAATCATTATGTTGTAAAAGTACATTTTTTATTTTTTTCATTTTTTGTGTATGAAAAAAGTAAAACGCCCTATACTATTAAAGATTTCACTTCAAATCCTAGTGACTGGGAGGGTTAACCCGATGAGCGTGAATGATCGTTAATTCGGAAATACCATCAATACCATTAAGCTCAAGCGATAAGCAAAAGCGGAGGTAGAGTGTCATGGCGGAAGATTGCATGTGAGTCAGCCCGGAAATTTATTTCCGGGTTTTTTATTTTTGAGGAATTTTAATTTTTTATATATTTTTTATTAGTAAAAATAAGGCTGCACTATAAATATCCGCAGAAACTGTATTTCCATATAAGAATAATGGATAGGATCTTACATAAAACGAAGGTGGATTAGGTGGAGTATTTATTACCTCTTCTTTTATTGTGGTTGATTCATTTAATGGAACTACTACCTCTTCATCTTCAGGATGTTCAATTTTCAGGTTAGGATTTCTAAAATCAGCCTCCAGAAAAGAATAGCGAGGATTTAAGATTGCCAAGGCGACACTCCTTTATTTTTTGATTTCTTTAGAAAAAAACGAAAAAAATACATTGGCGAAAACCGAAAATTAGATAATTTATTCTATTTTTCGACAGGAGTTGTTATTACGCGTTTTGAAAAATTCTGGTGTGATTGGGGTTGCGCGATTATTTGAGCGAGGAATGAAGTTGCTCAATTCTTTGGGAAAGTCGCTCAATTCCACGAAAAAGTTGCTCAATTATTTGAGCACGACCTGAAGTTGCTCAATTCCATGGAAAAGTCGCTCATTTCAGTTTAAAAGTTGCTCATTTTCACAGGAAAGTCGCTCAATTCCACGAAAAAGTTGCTCAATTATTTGAGCACGACCTGAAGTTGCTCAATTCCATGCAAAAGTCGCTCATATCAGTTTAAGAGTTGCTCAATTCCACAGGAAAGTCGCTCAATTATTTGAGCACGACTTGAAGTCGCTCATAACCACCCACAACTCGCTAATCCCTCTACAAATATGTCCCCCTTCACAAAGAACTCCAACTCATCAATCTGAACAATTATCAATAATTAATTATTGAAATTAAATATATGTTTATTGATAGTCGATATAGTTCATGGTATCATCAGTTGAACATAATTTTAGTGAGGTGCTTTTTATTATGAAAATAGGTTCAACACTATTTTTGAAAATAGCATTATTTATCATGGGGATTCCTGTAGTAGTATTAGGTGGAGTTGGTATAGTGTATTTAATAAATAACCCAGCAAATGCGCAATATGCACATATACTATACCCAATCGTTATTGCTCTTTACTTATCAGTTATCCCGTATTTGGTTGCATTGTATCAATCATTTAGACTTTTAACCCTTATTGACTACAACAATGCTTTTTCACAAATGTCTGTGAATGCATTGAAAGTAATTAAATTTTGCGCATTAACTTTTAGTGGTATATACGTAATTGTCATTCCTTTTGTTTATTTCTTAGCTCAGATTGAAGATGCTCCAGGTTTGATCATTATGGGAATGGTCCCCATTTTCGCTTCATTGGTAATTTCTGTGTTTGCAGCTGTTCTCCAAAGACTTTTACAAGAAGCAATTAACATCAAATCAGAAAATGATTTAACGGTCTGAGGTGAAAATAATGGGAATTATTATAAATATAGATGTTATGTTAGCAAAACGAAAAATGAGTGTGACAGAACTTTCCGAAAAGGTTGGCATTACAATGGCGAATCTTTCAATCCTTAAAAACGGAAAAGCAAAAGCAATTCGATTTTCAACATTAGAAGCAATTTGTAAAGCTTTAGACTGCCAGCCTGGAGATATTTTAGAATACAAAGAGGATTAAGAACTTTAATAAAAATACTTCTTTCGAAGAATGACAAACTAAAACTATTCTCCTTAAAATAAATAAATAAATAATCGAGTAGGAGACTAGCCATTAATTGGCTAGTCGACCTCTCACACCACCGTGCATACGGTTCCGTACACGGCGGTTCAATAACTTAAGTACCTATGCTCATATAGCTTATTTAGGTCTTTTATCCCCCACTTAATG